>CADBRA010000001.1 GCA_902796965.1 uncultured Eubacteriales bacterium
ATATTCCTGCCTGCAGTATCGCCGGTCTGATCCGGCCCGTTCCCCGCTGCACTTGCAGTCATTCGATAAATAATCTGTTGAATTTTCCGTCAATCACGAAAATGAGTCCCGATGTTCACAGCTTTGTTTTTATCAGCAGGTTCGCAGTACAGGCAGCATATACTTTTTATATACACATTATACCGGAATGATGAAAATCCTTAATTATGAAAATGCTCCTTATAATAATTCCCGCTCTGTGTTAGACTTTCTCAGAAGAAAAAAGCGCCATTCAGCGCAGTAAAAAAATAAATCACCCAGGGAGGAAATTTGGATACAGATATGACCGAAGGCAGAATACTGCCTACAATACTTAAATTCATGATACCGCTGCTGATCGGAAACATCGTTCAGCAGTTATATAACATGGCTGACACAGTCATCGTCGGCAGATGTCTCGGCGCAAACGCCCTCGCTGCAGTCGGATCAACAGGCACGATCATGTTCCTCGTCGTAGGATTTGCACAGGGACTTACAGCCGGCTTCACGGTGTTGACATCACAGTGTTACGGCGCTCACGAATTCGGCCGCGTTAAACGGTCCGTTCAGAATGGCATCATTCTTTCGATTGCAGTCGCAGTACTGGTGACAGTCATAAGCTCCATATCTATGCGGCCGCTTCTTCATCTTATGAACACGCCCGATGAAATATTCTCGATGGCATATACATATATAATGATCATATGTCTCGGATCATCGGCTACTGTTTTTAACAATCTTTTTTCATCGTTTCTCAGAGCAGTAGGCAACAGCATTATGCCGCTGTTTTTCCTGATTTTCAGCGCATGCCTGAACGTCGCTCTCGACCTGCTGTTCATACTCGGTTTTTCGACAGGTGTCGGCGGAGCCGCCGCTGCGACGGTTATCGCTCAGGGAATATCTGCTCTGTTGTGCTATATTTACATCCGCCGCAGGATGCCTGTGCTCTGGCCCTCAAATTTCACATTCACTCTCACTAGAGCAGACACGGAGCATCAGCTCAGGATCGGCATTCCAATGGCTCTCCAGTTCGCGATCACGGCATCCGGCACGATGATAATGCAGGCCGCGATAAACATCTGCGGTGCAGCGGCTGTCGCCGCTTATACTGCCGCATCAAAAATAGGCAGCCTGCTCATGCAGGGCATGATCTCGATGGGCCAGGCTATGGCTACATACTGCGGACAAAATTACGGAAAGGGCGATTTCCGCAGGATAACGTCAGGCGTGAAAAAGGCTGTACTCGCTGAGATAATCTACTCAGTTGGAGCAGGTGCCCTCGGCCTTCTGCTGCTCTCTCCGGCGCTTTCCCTGTTCTTTTCTGCCGATACAGACATGACAGAAATATATCCGATGGCTCTGATATATATGCGAATGAGCGTGACATTCTACATACCTCTCAGTCTGATCTTCCTGTTCAGAAACGCTATGCAGGGCTGCGGATACTCGCTGCTTCCCATGCTCGGCGGTGTCGTCGAGCTGATCGCGAGGCTCGCAGCAGCAGCTGCTGCAATTCATCTTAAAAGCTATACGCTGGCCGTGTTCTGCGATCCTGCCGCATGGCTCACAGCAGGTGTATTCCTGACATTTGCATATATATATGTGCGCAGGGACATGAAAAAGAATATGGAAGCATGAAACTATCCCGGCAACTCAGGTCTGTTATATCAGCTGCATTATGATAAAAAGATTGTATTTTAACAGAAAAATAAAAGAAAAAGTGTTCATCACTGACTAAAGTGTGATATATTATTAACAAAGAAAAGATTGTCACTGTTTATCAAAACAGCTGAGAATAAATTTCCCTTCCATTTCCAGATACAGCGATCAGGAACCTTGCAAGCTGCCGCTAAGGCAGGGCAGATTTTCTAATTTGAGCGCGCTTATCGTTATGTAGCGCATTGATCTGCTGAAAAAAAAGAGGAGGAGTCATCAGCCCCCCTGTTCTATGACTCCTCCTCCGATCACTGTATCACCGTCATACATGACTACAGCCTGCCCCGGCGTCACAGCGCGCTGGGGTTCTTTAAATTCAAGCCTTATTCGTCCGTCATCGAGCGGATATACTACAGCAGGATTTTCCTTCTGATGATATCTGACTCTCGCAGTGACTTCAAGCGGGCCTTCAAGTTTTTCAATTGCGATAAAATTAACATCTCCGGCTGTCAGTTCCTTAACAAACAGATCTTCATTCGAGCCAAGCGTGACTGTATTTTTCTCAGGATCAACGCTGCACACGTACGCCGGCTTCTGAAGCGCTATACCGAGGTGTTTCCTCTGCCCGACCGTATACCTGATTATTCCTCTGTGGCGGCCGAGCACATTGCCTTCCTCATCTACAAAATCGCCTTCCGGGCTCTTCCGGCCCATGAATCTTTCTATGAATTCGGCGTATTTTCCGTCAGGTACGAAGCATATGTCCTGACTCTCATTTTTCTGCGCAGTGCCAAGTCCCGCCTCGTCGGCTATTTTCCTTGTCTCTGTCTTTGTGATAGAACCGAGAGGAAATTTCACGTGTGCGAGCTGTTCCTGCGTCATGGAATAAAGCACATAGCTCTGATCCTTTTTCGGATCGAGGCCCTTTTTAAGAAGATACCGTCCACTCTCGTGATTGTACTCTGTTCTTGCATAATGGCCTGTGACAACGTATTCGCAGCCGAGCTCGCGCGCCTTGGAGAACAGCTCTCCGAACTTCAGATATCTGTTGCAGTCTATGCACGGATTCGGCGTCCTGCCGTGAAGATAGGCGTCTACAAATCTCTCAATAACGTCTTCTCTGAATTTATCGGCGAAATTATAGACATAGAACGGCATTCCGAGCTTCGAGGCCACGCCTCTGGCGTCCTCGGCGTCCTCTACAGAACAACAGGTGTGATCGCTGCACACCCCTATTTCCCCGTTGTCATAGAGCTTCATCGTCACGCCTATGCACTCATATCCGCTCTTCTTCATCATGAGAGCGGCAACGCTCGAATCGACGCCGCCGCTCATAGCTATCAATGCTCTTGTCATAATAAAAAGTCAGCTCCATCCGTCACGCTTTTTCAGGCAAAACGGCGCTGTTTTCCTTTCCCTTATCTGATTTCTGATAATTCAGGCCGGCATGTATGCGGTCACCCCGATCACATACCATTCTGTAGCCGGCTCCGTAGACTCTGCCCTCGAGGCATCCTCTGCACTGATAGGCATCCTCGCCCGTGCAGATCTTTTCGTCATAGAGCAGATATTTTTCACGCACCGAAGTCGGCGAAAGATTAGGCATTACTACATTCGCACCAGCCTTGAATCCTTTTTCGCGTCCCTGCGGGTCTATAGTTCCGAGCGCCGTCGTCGCCGGAATCAGAGCGTCAGGAAACATAAGCCTGAGTATTGCCAGCATTCTAAGAGTCATATCAAGAGATCCGCTCTTCATATCACGAAACGGCGTATCCTTCTGAGTGATATATGGTCCTATTCCTATCATGTCAGGATCGAGCTTCTGCAGAAAACGCAGATCAGCGATATAATTTTCAGTCGTCTGATACGGCGATCCTACCATGAATCCGGCTCCGACCTGATATCCAATATCTTTCAGATCGAACAGACATCTCTTCCTGTTTTCGAGGCTCATCGACGCCGGATGAAGCTTCCTGTAATGACTGTCGCATGCAGTTTCGTGCCTTAGCAGATATCTGTCTGCGCCTGCATCAAAATACTTCTGATAGCTCTCACGCGGCTTTTCTCCGATAGAGAGAGTAATTGCACAGTCAGGGTATTCTGCTCTTATAGCCGACACTATGGCACATATGCGGTCGTCAGTGTAATAAGGATCTTCGCCTCCCTGCAGTACAAACGTCCTGTACCCAAGCTCATATCCAGCTGCGCAGCAGTCCATGATCTGATTATTCGTCAGCCTGTATCGTTCGGCGTTCCTGTTGCTGCGCCTGATGCCGCAGTAGTAGCAGTCGTTTTTGCAGTAGTTCGTAAACTCTATGAGTCCTCTTATATATACGTCTTCACCGTATATGCTCCTTCTGAGCCTGTCAGCCGCACTGAACAGCTCCGCATCTCCGCACTCTGATTCTATAAGCTCTTTAAGCTCACTGTCTGAAAGATCATGTTTTTCATCCAGCTTGTTTACGAGCTCTGTGTATCTCATCTTTACGTCTTTCATGTGGCACGTCCTCCGCCGCAGAAAACACATGCTCTTCCCGGCGGACGGAGTCCGCGTAAGGCACAGGCCTCCGGTCAGAGCATTAGAATTATTTTAATTAGATATTCATATTTTATTATCTGAATGCCGCGGCACAGCGCAATTTCATTTCTGC
>CADBRA010000002.1 GCA_902796965.1 uncultured Eubacteriales bacterium
GGGTCATTAGTGGCAGGGGTAGATGGACTCGAACCATCGAATGACGGAGTCAAAGTCCGTTGCCTTAGCCCCTTGGCTATACCCCCTTAAAAAAAAATGGTGAGCCTGCAGAGATTCGAACTCTGGACACACGGCTTAGAAGGCCGTTGCTCTATCCAGCTGAGCTACAGGCCCATGTCATTATTGCGGAGCAATATAAAAAATATGGAGCGGATGACGGGAATCGAACCCGTATCATCAGCTTGGAAGGCTGAGGTTTTACCACTAAACCACATCCGCATATTGTAATTTTAAAATGGAGCGGAAGACGAGATTCGAACTCGCGACCCCCGCCTTGGCAAGGCGATGCTCTACCCCTGAGCCACTTCCGCAAAATGGTGGAGGGAGATGGATTCGAACCATCGAAAGCTAAGCTAGCGGATTTACAGTCCGTCCCCTTTGGCCACTCGGGAATCCCTCCGTAAAATGGAGCTGGCGAAGAGAATCGAACTCCCAACCTGCTGATTACAAATCAGCTGCTCTACCGTTGAGCCACGCCAGCACATTATCTGTTTATCTGTCGACCGTCATTTAGTGTAACACATTCAGAGCTTTTTGTTAAGAGCTTTTTATCAGTCAAGAAAAAAGCAATCTTAAAACTCCTGTGTGTTTTCAACGCCTCTCGCGTTGCCGACTATTGCATTATACGATACAGATACAATGATGTCAACACTAAATTTCACGTATTCCTTTTATTTTTTTAACGGCGATATTTTCATCTGCTGCTGCGCCGCGCGTCACATTTCTGATCATATCCATAACTGCACCTCGCTGATCCTCGGTACTCATGATTTCAAACGTGACATTTTCTCCATAAGAAATACCGCCTTCTGAAAAGCCGTTTTTCTTAACTTCGCGTTTCATTTTTTCAAACGCCGTATAAGAAATATCGACAGTATATGAAAGCATATCCGTCACCTCGCATACGCCTGCTTTGTCAAGAGCTTCCTTGGCTACGCTTGTATATGCGCGCATGAGACCGCCTGTGCCAAGCTTTATTCCGCCAAAATACCTGGTCACTACTATTGCCGTATCAGTCAGATTTCGTCCTTCTATGACGTTCATAACCGGTATTCCGGAAGTTCCCTGAGGTTCACCGTCATCGCTCGCCCACCGCGTTGTGCCTTTTTCGCCAATCACGAAAGCAGGAACATTATGAGTTGCATCTTTGTGCTTTTCCCTTATCTCAGCTATGAAAGCATCAGCTTCCTCTCTGCTGGAAACTCTTTTCACGTATGCAATGAATTTTGATTTTTCTATCGTCTGCTCCGCAGACACATTCCTTGCGGGAACAAAATAACTCATAAACAGCTCCGCTCTGCATTAAATTAAATAAAATACTGCTTAAGTCTCTGATAATCAGCTGACGAAAGCATCACTCTGAAATACGTGCCTTCTGCTCTGTAATCCATCTCCGACACAGCGCATTTCTCACATAGATATGACGCAATATTCCCCCTGTCATAAGGAATTACAAGCTCAGCTTCTTTTTCGTCAGAAAAAAGCTTTTCCTCAATAATGTTTCTGAGCTTATCGATGCCGGTGCGGTATTTTGCCGATATAAAAACAGACTCATATGGAGAGTCAGTCACGATCTTTTCAGGAGCATCGATAAGATCGGTTTTATTGAAGAGGTTTATGCGCGGAATGTCATCAGCGCCTATTTCTTTGAGAAGTCTGTCTGTGACATCCATTTTGAACTGAAAGTCCTTATCTGAAATATCAGTGACATTTAGGATAAGATCAGCATAAAGAGCTTCCTCAAGTGTTCCTTTGAACGCCTCCACCAGTGTGTGAGGCAGTCTGCTCACAAAACCGACAGTATCGGTAAGTATGAATTCTCTGTTCTTCCCAAGATCTATGCGCCTGTTCGAAGTATCGAGTGTCGCGAAGAGCATATCCTTTTCGAATACCTCGTTTCCCGCTGTTTCGTTCATTCCGAGCATCATGTTCATAACTGCCGATTTGCCCGCGTTTGTATATCCGACGAGCGCAGCTGTCGGAATGTCAGATTTTTCTCTCTTTTTGCGCGTCAGGTCACGCGATTTTTCAGCATCTTTAAGTTCGCGGCGTATATCGTCTATGCGCGACTGGATGTGCCGTCTGTCAGTCTCGAGCTTCTTTTCGCCGGGACCTCTCGTTCCAATGCCGCCTCCCGTTCTGGAAAGCGCGCCTCCGAATCCTGTGAGCCTCGGGAGTCTGTACTGAAGCTGCGCGAGCTCGACTTGAAGTTTTCCAACAGATGAAGCTGCTCTTGAAGCGAAAATATCAAGTATGAGAACTGTTCTGTCTATTATGGACACTCCGGTAGCGTCCTCGAGATTTCTGATCTGCACACCCGAGAGCTCATTGTTGAATATTACTGAATCTGCTTCAAGAGCTCTGCACATTTCAGTGAGTTCCTCGACTTTGCCTTTTCCTATAAATGTAGCGCTCTCTGGTTTTTCGCGGCTTTGTTCCATTACTCCAAGCACTTCTGCGCCCGCGGAGCAGGCGAGATTTTCAAGTTCTGTCATGGAATCCGAAATATCTTCGCCGAAGCTTACGCCCATCAATATCGCTCTGGATTTCTTCTCAGAAACTGTTTCATTATTTTCGTTGAATTCTATCATGGTCGTCTTTCCTTCTGGCCTCAGACATCTTTTTCAGCGGCAGCGCGCCGGAATACCGGCCGCTGACAGTAGTCAGGAGCGGCCGGTATGTACGCGGAGCGTTCATCGGGCGCATATTTTATTTAACTATCAGGCAGTGTGACGATCTGCGCATATCCCGGACTACAGCAGGTACTTGTCCAGATCGTAAGGGCTTACCTTGTCTTCGAACTTTTTAAGCACGTATTCCTTGTCTATAGTGACTGTTTTCATTTCAGGATCAGGGAGATCAAATGAGATGTCTTCAAGAAGTTTTTCCATTACAGTATGAAGCCTTCTTGCCCCGATGTTTTCGTTCGTTTCATTTGAAATATACGCGATTTCAGCGATCTCGTCGACGGCGTCGTCAGTGAACTCAAGATCGCAGCCCTCTGTGGCGAGGAGCATCTTGTGCTGCTTAATCAGCGCGTTCTTAGGGACTGTGAGAATGTTTCTGAGATCTTCCTGAGTGAGATTGCTGAGTTCAACCCTGATCGGGAATCTGCCCTGAAGTTCAGGTATGAGATCTGTCGGTTTTGAAACGTGGAACGCACCCGCACCAATGAACAGCATGTGATCTGTCTTTACAGGGCCATATTTCGTATTGACAACGCTACCTTCTACAATAGGCAGGATGTCACGCTGTACGCCTTCGCGTGATACTCCAGGGCCATGGCCGTATGAGCTGTCGTCAGCTATCTTGTCTATTTCGTCGATGAATACTATGCCGTTCTGTTCGGCGTTTTCGATTGCGTCAGATGTGACCTGATCCATATCGAGCAGCTTCTGAGCTTCCTGGTCTCTCAGGATCTTTCTGGCATCCTTGACCTTTACTCTTCTCTTCTTTGTGCGCGGAGGAACTGCGCCGCCGAATATATTGCCGATACTGATGCTCATGCTCTCATTGCCGCCTACGTCGATCGTGTTAGCAGTATTGTCCACAACGTCGATATCTATCATCTGCTCTTCGAGGAGCCCGTCCCTGAGCTGCTGTCTCACCTGCTCTCTCGCGAGCTGATTGCTGTTGTCGTCGTCATTTTTAGTTTCGGTCTGCTGAGGCTGCGGCTGATTCTGCTGAGGAATGTACTGCCCCATTCCAGGTATGTTGGAGATAAAGGCCCACGGATTGTTCTGCTGAGGCTGCGGAACGCTGCTCGCCGGTTCCTTCTGTGCGCCCGGAATCATCGCATCGACGATGAGGTCTTCCACAATCTTGTCTGCCATTTCGTATTTTTCAGCCATCTTTGTCTGTTTTGTGAGATGGATGGAAGCTTCAACAAGATCTCTTATGATGGAATCGACATCTCGTCCGACGTAGCCGACCTCTGTAAACTTTGTTGCCTCGACCTTCACGAACGGGGCCTTCATGATCTTTGCGAGACGTCTCGCGATCTCAGTTTTTCCGCATCCCGTAGGCCCTATCATGAGAATGTTTTTTGGCGTGATCTCTTCCTTCATGTCGTCAGGAAGCTGATTTCTCCTGTGTCTGTTTCTAAGTGCTATCGCCACAGATTTTTTTGCGCTTTCCTGACCGATTATATATTTATCAAGTTCTTCTACGATTTCACGCGGAGTCATGCTTGCTATTTCGCTCATTTATATATACGCCTCCTAAAGTTTTTCAACTGATACGTTCGTATTCGTATAAACGCAGATGGACGAAGCGATTCTGAGCGATTCGCGCACGATCTCCTCTGCCGACATATCCGTATGATTATAAAGTGCATTTGCCGCGGCATATGCAAAGTTTCCGCCGGAGCCGATTGCGACAAAGTCCTCGTCAGGAACGATGACTTCACCATTACCTGAAATCACGAGCAGTTCTTCTTTGTCGCCTACTATCATGAGCGCTTCGAGACTTCTCATGCCTCTGTCCGAACGCCACATCTGTGCAAGCGCTACAGCTGCTCTTCTGAGATTTCCCGAATGTTCCTCCAGCTTTTTTTCAAACATCTCTGTCAGTGAAAAAGCATCGGCTACCGAACCTGCAAATCCTGTTACGACAGAATTCTTGTAGATTTTTCTTACTTTTTTTGCTGACGCTTTCATTATCGTCGATTCGCCCATCGTAACCTGCCCGTCTCCGCCGATGCATACTTCACCGTTGCGTCTGACAGCACATATTGTGGTAGCGTGAAATTCTATTTTGCCTTTAGCCACTTTTTCCTCCATAGCAGTTAAAATTATTCCGCTTGTTCTTTCAGATCATTTTCTGATCTTTCTTCTACCTGTTCTTTATATCTGCATTTCTCATTTGAACAGATGTACATATGACTGCGCCCGTTCCTTTCCAGCATAATGGATCCGCATTCAGGGCACTTTCTGTTTACCGGTTTGTCAAAATAGTAGGTATCACAGTCAGGATAACCCTCACAGCGGTAATATGTCATGCCTTTCCTGCTCTGAAGCCTCAGTATATCCTTTCCGCATTTAGGGCACTTCACACCTGTCGGATATTTAATTGATTCAGTGTATTTGCAGTCAGGATATCCCGTGCACGCGATGAACTTTCCAAACCGCCCGTGTTTTATAACGAGAGGCCTGCCGCACTCAGGACAGTCACGCCCAGCAGGCTCATCCTCGATGACGATTTTTTCGATGGATTTATCGGCATTTTCAAGATCCTTTTCGAATCCGCCGTAAAAATCCGAAACAACGCTGTGCCAGTCAACACCGTCTTCCTCTATGGAATCCAGCCTTTTTTCCATCTCTGCTGTAAAACCGGCATTAACAATATCGCTGAAATACGTGTCCATGAGATCTGCGACCTGCATGCCGATCTGCTGAGGAACAAGAGCCTTTTTCTCTTTTTTGACATATCTTCTCTCTGAAAGTGTGGCCACGATAGGGGCGTATGTGCTCGGGCGACCGATTCCTTTTTCTTCAAGTTCCTTGATAAGAGATGCTTCCGTGTAACGCGGAGGAGGTGATGTAAAATGCTGTTCTTTTGAAGGATTCTCAGCTGCCTTTGAAAGTGAAAGGATCTCTCCGTCGGTCAAATCAGGAAGTTTTTTCCTTTTTTTATCTTTTGACGAAGTTCCCGCAACTTTAATAAATCCGTCAAATTTGAGCGTTGAGCCGGATGCTTTAAAAATATATCCGCCGTTTTCGATTTCTGCACTTGACGAATCATACAGGGCGTTAGCCATGCGGCTTGCTGTAAATCTGCGCCATATGAGATTATAAAGTTTAAACTGATCAGAAGTCAGAGAATCTTTTATATCATCTGGTCTGAGCCAGGGATCACTAGGCCTTATGGCCTCGTGAGCATCCTGCACACCTTTGCTCTTGTTGATATATACATTAGTTCCCAGATATTCAGGACCGTAATCATCAGAAATTAATTTTCTGACTGCTGTATCTGCTTCTTCAGATATTCTCACGCTGTCGGTACGCATGTAAGTGATAAGTCCGACAATGCCTCTGCCTTTTATATCGATGCCTTCGTAAAGCTGCTGTGCTATCTGCATCGTCTTTCTTGCGTTAAAGTTGAGACTTCCTGATGCCGATTGCTGCATCGTGCTCGTTCTGAACGGATCTTGAGGCTTGACGCGCGTCTCTTTTTTCTCATTTTTTATGACTTTATAGTCGCCTTTTTCAAGATCATCCAGTATTTTTGCAGCAGCAGCCGCGTCCTCAATCCTGATTTTTTCATTTTGATATTTTACGAGTTCTCCCGTAAATTTCGTTCTGCTTTTTATGAATTCAGCCGATACAGTCCAGTATTCCTCGGGATTAAACGCATTTATCTCTTTTTCGCGGTCTACTATTATCTTGAGCGCTGCTGATTGTACGCGTCCTGCGCTCAGTCCTTTTCTGACCTTTCTCCAGAGCAGAGGACTTATCTGGTATCCCACCAATCTGTCGAGGATACGGCGCGCCTGCTGGGCGTCTATCAAATTTATATCGAGTTTTCTCGGATTTTTTATCGCCTCTTTTACAGCGTTTTTTGTAATCTCATGAAACTCGACACGGCACGGCTCATCCATTCCAATTCCGAGAAGATATGCAATATGCCATGAAATCGCTTCGCCTTCACGGTCAGGGTCTGTCGCAAGAAGTATCTTTGAAGCGTTTTTCGATTCTTTTTTCAGCATCTTGATTATGTCGCCTTTACCCCTGATATTGATATACCTAGGTTCGAAGTTGTTTTTCGTGTCGATAGCAAGCGTGCTCTTGGGAAGATCTCGCACATGTCCTACAGAAGCCACAACCTTGTAACGGCTTCCGAGCATCCTGCCAATAGTCTTGGCCTTCGACGGTGATTCCACTATCACAAGTATCCTGGATTTATTCTTTGTTGATTTACTCTTTTTCGTTTTACTGCTTGTTGATTTATTGCTGCCAGCCATAATATGCCTTCCGTTTTTTCACTGTAAAGACAAAATACGGGCATACGCCCGTCATATACTGTTTTTTGGTTCTCATTTCCGATTATTATATTGTCATTAACTTTACTTTGCAATATATAGTTTGCCGAGACTGGTTACAATAAACCCTTTGATTTCAAGGAGTGCAGCCGCTGCATTTATTTCTGAAATTTTTCTGCCCGTCCTCGCTGCAGCATAATTGAGGCTTATTTCGCCGTCTGCTCTGACGAGATTGAGCAGCCTTTTTTCTTCCGGACTGAGCCCGCTCAAATCAATTTCATCATCATCGTGCTGTGTGATTCCAAGTTCTTCAAGAATATCTGCAATTCCCGCGACTATGCCTGCTCCATCCTGTATGAGCTTGTTGCACCCTATGCCGTTTATGCTTGACATATTGTATGGCACAGCCATAACTGTTCTGCCCTGGTCCGCAGCGCGTTCCGCAGTTATGAGAGATCCGCTCGCAATGCCGGCTTCTGTGACAACTGTCAGTATGCTGAGCCCGCTGATTATCCTGTTGCGCTGTGCAAAGTAAGCCGGAAGAGGTATTATCCCCGGCTCGTGTTCAGATACTATAAGACCTCCGTTCTCCAGAATCGAGTCGTATATCGCTCTGTTCCTCTTCGGATAGCAGACATCAGGGCCAGAACCGAGGACTGCTATCGTACGTCCGTTAACGCTTAGCGCTCCCTTATGAGCTTCCGAATCACAGCCGTACGCAAGACCGCTGACCGTAACAATTCCGTGTCCGGCAAGCTTTCTGCCAATATTGAAGGCTGCCCATCTGCCGTACTGCGACGCTTTTCTCGCTCCTACGACAGCAGCGGATCGCCTGTTAAGAAGTGATATATCACCAATGCAATAAAGCGTTTCAGGCGCATCGCGTCCAGTCTCTCTTAAAAGTGACGAGTAACTGCTGCTGTTTTTTTTAATTTCCACTACGCCGGATAACATAGATCCTGAGTTGATCTTTCCGCCCCTGCTGTCAATTTCACTATTGCTCATATATGCCTTCCTAACCTGTACAATGCGCAGCTGCGATTCATGATAATGCTCCTCATCATCCTGTATGCTGTACGTTTTTTTATCATCCGAAAATATCTCTCCCGCATCTGTACTGCACCGCCTCCGCGACATCGCCGGTTGCAATTTCGTTTCGTCCGTCCATGTCAGCTATCGTGCGTGCCACCTTCAAAATCCTGTCATATGATCTCACAGAAAGTTTTAATTCTTTATACGCTCTTCTGAGCAGCCTATCGCCTGCTTCATCGAGCCGGCAGTATTCTTTTATCTGTTCCGTACTCATCTGAGAATTATATTTAATGGAAGAATTCCTGTACCTGTGTGTCTGCATTTCCCTCGCCGTCATAACAGCAGCCTTCATCTCTGCAGTCGATATCCCTGACTTATGTTCACGTATTTCATCGTATCCAGGCGATGTCAGCGTCACGCACATATCTATCCTGTCGAGAAACGGGCCTGACAGCCGCCTGTTGTATTTATGTATTTCGGCGGCAGTGCAAGTGCATTCACGGTCAGTGTCTCCCAGATATCCGCACGGACACGGATTCATGGCCGCTACAGCGAGAAAGCTGCACGGCAGCGTAATGCTTCCCGAAATGCGCGATATTGTTACTTTCTCGTTTTCCAGCGGTATTCTGAGCGCTTCTCTTGACTGCTTTGAAAATTCTGCTATTTCATCGAGAAACAAAACTCCTGTATGCGCAAGAGAAACCTCTCCCGCCCTCGCTCTCAAGCCTCCGCCGATCAGTGCTGTCGGCGTAACTGTGTGATCAGGCGACCTGAACGGTCTCTTCGTTATCATGGGTCTCCCCTCTCCAAGCAGTCCGCTTGCGCTGTATATCTTTGTAACTTCGAGAGCCTCCTCGTATAAAAGAGGTGGCATTATACCGGGCATTCGCTTTGCAAGCATGCTCTTGCCGCTTCCCGGCGAGCCAGTCATGAGAACATTATGCATCGCTGATGCTGCTATCTGAAGAGCTCTCTTGGCCTGTTCCTGTCCTGAGACATCGGCAAAATCAGGAACATCATCTGTATCCTCAAAATCAGCGGCGCAAAACTCCACACGCTCGAGACCCACGCCGCTCATCGCGAAGCGTACTGCATCATTGAGCGTAGCTGCACAGTAGATTTCCGCATTCTCTACCATCGCTCCTTCTGATCTGTTGCCTTCCGGAATTACAAATTTTTTCATCCCGCATTCAAGCATTCCCGATATCATAGGCAGTACGCCGTTTATTCTGTTAATTCTGCCGTCTAACGCAAGTTCCCCTATAAAAACAAATTCCTCTATGCCTGCAGCCGCTGAAATTCCTGAAGATTTCAATATACACAGCGCAATCGGCAGATCGAAGTGCGTACCTTCCTTCCTCACGCCGGCCGGAGAAAGATTTACAGTAACTCTCATGGCAGGGAATGAAAATCCCGAATTCACAATCGCCGTCCTCACACGTTCTTTCGACTCTCTTATGGCCGTATCAGGAAGGCCCACTATTGAAAATGTCGGAAAACCGAATGCCACATCAGTCTCAACCGATATCTCTTCTGCATCTATTCCGCGCAGAACAACGCTACTGACTTTTGAATACAAGCTCTCCACCTCCCTATGATTTCTTTAACACTGAACTTTCTTTTCAATAAACTGTCAGCACTTCACTTCAGGCAGCTCTGCCGCCCTTTATCCTTCTTACTATGTATTTGCCGTAACAGTGCAGTATTTCAACTATGTCAATCCTTATTCCGCTGCATTCCGCTTCTGATTCCCGCATATAGCAATATGCACATCTCATAATGTGCTGCTCCTTCTTCCAATCCACGGCCTGACACGGCAGTCCGAAGCTTACTCTGCTGCGCGTCTTGACTTCTACAAAGCACAGAGTGCTGCCATCCATGGCTATAATATCTATCTCTCCGTATCTGCACCTGAAATTGCGCTCAAGTATTCTGCATCCGTTTTTTTCAAGATACTCAGCCGCAATATCCTCTCCTTTGCGTCCAAGGGAAAGCCTCTCATTTCTTTTCATTATTGCTCCTCCGTGTATCTATATTTTACCTTTTCAATCATTTTATGTCAATATATGGAATCTCAATGACAAAAAAGCTGTGCTCAGACGGCTGTTAAGAAAAAACAAAATTGTATCTTATATTCAGCCGGATATATGCATCGAATGAAGCCGCCCGTCTTGCTCCGAAAAACATGTCAATACTGACAGCTTTAAAAAACAGCTGACGACGGAAAAAGCGCTTTCTTTTTTACATAACCGCAGCACGAAAAAAATAAATACTGCAGCGCATAATTTACACAACGCCGCGGTCATATCAATTTAAGCTGCGTGTATAAAAAATGCTGAAATGCCGGAAATTACAACAGGATGCTGCATTTCTATATGCACGCAAAAAACGGGCATCTCCGTGTAAGAGTGCCCGTTTATAAATATGTTTTAATATAAAATATCAGTTTTTTTCGGAAAGCATTCCGACTACTCTGTCAAGAATAAGATCGGCAATACCGCTCTTTGGCATTTTGCCGAATTTTTCAGAGCTGCCGTCAGGCATTATGAATGTGACGATGTTCGTATCACGGTCGAAACCCGCGCCTTCCTGAGCGACGTTATTCGCGACGATCATGTCAAGATTCTTCTTCCTGATCTTTTCTGCTGCGAACTTCTCAAGATTCCTGGTTTCAGCTGCAAATCCCACGAGAACTTTGTTACCCTTCTTTTTGCCAAGTGTCGCGATTATATCCGGATTTTCAACGAGATTAAGCGTTATTCCGCTGCTGCCGTCTTTTTTGATCTTGTGAGCCGACTGTTCGGCCATTTTAAAATCGCACGGAGCTGCTGCCTTGATCACCGCATCACATCCGTCGAAAGCAGCCTCGCACGCATCGAGCATATCGCCTGTGCTTCTGACATGGACGACATTAACGCCATCGGGCTCGGCAAGATTGACCGGCCCCGAAACGAGCGTGACGTCAGCACCTCTCGATACAGCGGCTTCAGCTATCGAATATCCCATCTTTCCAGATGATCTGTTGCTGATAAATCTTACAGGATCTATATCTTCTACGGTAGGACCTGCTGTAACGAGTATGTGTTTCCCTGCAAGGTCCTTTTTTCTTTCTGTGCGCGGAGCGCTCGTCTCCTGCTGTTTTTCCTGAAGAAGCTTCAATATATAACCAGCTATCTCCTCAGGTTCAGCAAGCCTGCCCTTTCCTGTATCGCCGCAGGCCAGAATGCCTTCATCAGGTTCTATGAACAGGTATCCGAGCTTTTTCAGCCTGGCCATGTTCTCCTGAACGATTGGATTTTCATACATGTTAACATTCATCGCCGGAGCGATCACAACAGGCGCTTTTGTTGCCATGACGGTCGTCGTCAGCATATCGTCGGCTATGCCGCACGCGATCTTGCCTATCACATCGGCCGTCGCCGGAGCGATCACCATGACATCAGCTTTTTTAGCAAGAGCTATGTGTTCTACTTCCCAGTATTTTATGGATCCGAATGTGTCTGTGGTCACTGGATTTCTGGAGAGCGTCTGAAAAGTGAGCGGCGTCACGAACTTCGCGGCATTTTCAGTCATTATGACATCGACGTCTATATCTTTTTTGACGAGGGAGCTCACAAGCGCCGCTGATTTGTAGCACGCTATGCCGCCTGTCACTCCGAGTACCACACTGGCCATATTTTACTCCTCTTCCTATCTGCCCTCTGTTTCTACATCAGCTGCTGCATTTGATTCGTCTGTATTTTCAGGGTTGTCAGCAGTTCCATTTTCTATCGAAGCCTCCGCATGAAGAGCTTCATAAGCCTCGTATTCTCTTTCGTTTTCTTCCTCTGCCAGTTCTTCTGCTTCCTCTTCAGAATGGAATTTGCGCGAATAAGTGATCTTATCCTCGTAGATCTCCTCTGTCGCGATCGAAACAGGCTTTTCTATGCCTATATCTACCAGTGGAGGATATCCGTCGATGAGATCTCTCGCGCGCTTCGATGCGAGTATCACCAGAGTGTATCTGCTGTCAACTTTTTTTCTGAGCTCATTTATTGAAGGATAAAGCATGTATTAGTTCTCCTCTCCGTATTCTGAAATTATCTTGTCTGCTTCGCCGTCAAGGACTCTGCAGTGTTCCGCTTTTATTATGTCAAGAACCTGTTCGGCCGCGCTGTCGAGATCGTCATTTACGACACCATAGTCATATCTGTCGATATATGCGATCTCTCCCAGAGCATTATTCATCCGCCGTTCTATGACGTCAGGAGCATCTGTACCGCGTCCCGTCAGTCTTTCTCTGAGGACTTTCATTGAAGGCGGAAGTATGAAAATATATACTCCCTCGTTATATTTCTCTTTCACTTTCATCGCGCCCTGAACATCTATTTCCAGTATCATGTCACGGCCTGACTCGACCGTTTCAGTCACCGGATCGAGCGGCGTCCCATAATAATACCCGTGGACACAGGCGTGTTCGAGGAATCTGCCCTCATCGGCGCGTTTGATGAATTCCTCTTCTGTCAGGAAATAATAGTCGACTCCGTCGACATCTCCTGCGCGCGGAGCGCGCGTGGTCGCAGAAATCGAAAGCGAAACGTTTTCGAGCCTTTCCATAACACGTGATATTATCGTACCCTTTCCTGTTCCTGACGGACCTGATACGACAAAAAGTCTTCCTTTTTTCATCAGATGCCTCCCGACGGCTGATCTTTC
The DNA here is from genome assembly GCA_902796965.1 of uncultured Eubacteriales bacterium. Taxonomy (GTDB): domain Bacteria; phylum Bacillota; class Clostridia; order Peptostreptococcales; family Anaerovoracaceae; genus RUG708. The sequence goes on from CADBRA010000002.1 coordinate 12,767, forward strand.
AGTTTTAATATTTAACTTGATTTATTCTATGTTCTGAACCTGTTCGCGTATCTTTTCTACTTCGCTTTTTATGAGCAGTACAGAACGTGTTATTTCGATGTCATTTGCCTTTGAGCCGATTGTATTTGCTTCTCTGTTCATTTCCTGAACGAGGAAATCGAGCTTTTTGCCGATCGGTCCGCTCTTGTCAGATAGTATCAGATTCATCTCATCGACGTGGCTGTGAAGTCTGACATATTCTTCTGTGACATTGATCCTGTCAGCAAAAACTGCTGCTTCCTGAATGAGGCGTTCCTCGCTAACAGCTGCGTCGCCGATGAGCTCATGCATGTGTTCCTTAAGCCTGTTGTAATAATCGGTTACAACTTCAGGCGAACGTTCCTCGATTTTTTTCACGAGACCGTTTATCACATCGCCCCTTGCTCTGAGATCGTCCGCGAGCCTTTCGCCCTCAGCAGTTCTCATCGAGTCGTGCGCCCCGACAGCCGCAGAGACAGCAGACGTGAATGCGGAGATTATCTCATCCTCGTCTTCTTCTGCAGGCACAGTCCTGAGAACGTCCGGAAGAGATGCCAGGTGCTCAACGCTCACGCCTGGATCAATATCAAAATGCGACGCAAGCTCCCTGTATTTTTTCATGTATCTGCCGGCGAGCTCCATGTTAAGCTCAAGCTCTGTATCCGGCTCTCCGATATGCTCCACATTTATCGTAATATCTATCTTGCCGCGCTGTATTTCTTTTTTTACAGTATTTTTTACCGAGTCCTCAGCAAAAGAGTATCTGCGCGGCATGCGCACATTTATATCGCAGTAGCGGTGATTTACAGACCTTATCTCTGCCGTGACCCTACGCTTCTCATCCTCGAACTCTCCTCTGCCGAAGCCTGTCATGCTTTTTGCCATATCGCTGAATTCTCCTCTAAAATCCAGGTGCGCTGCCTACAAATGTGAGAACGGCTCTGCCCTGCATGAACACCTGATTTCCGTCGAATGTGACGACGACTTCTCCGCCCGGCATCGTGACCTTTATGCTGTCTCCGAGTTTTTTATATGCTCTCGACACAGCGGCAGCACTGCATGCTCCCGTGCCGCAGGCGAGAGTCTTACCTGCACCGCGCTCCCATGTGCTGCACAATACGTGCGAATCGTTTACGACACATACAAAATTGACATTTGTTCCATCCAGAGCAAATGCAGGCGCATGCTCTACCGAATCACCGTAAGTAAGAGCAAGCTGATCGAGAGCATTCATTCCGTCACCTATCTGATCATGAAAAATAACAGCATGCGGCACGCCGAGATGAGTGAACACAACGTCAAACTCCTGCCCCTCTCTGAAGCCCGGGGGGGTTATTCCGTATCTCGGAGACGGCTTGAGCTTAAGCTCTCTCATATCACCGACTTCGCCCATGTCGACTTTGACTACAGAAGCGCGTGTCGAACTCTCCAGAATTTCCACGGTCTTTATACCGTCACCCGTCTCAACTGTAAATTCGTCTTTATTCACGATCTTTCTGTCTTTTACGAACTTCGCGAAACATCTGATGCCGTTGCCGCACATGCCGGCCTCAGTGCCGTCCGCATTGTAATAGGCCATCTTGATATCAGCCTTTTTTGACGGCTCAGCAGCAATGAAGCCATCAGCTCCTACGCCGAAATGCCTGTCGCATATGTGATTTGCCAGCACAGGTCTGTTTGTTATGCTCAGATCCATGTTGTCGACAATGGCAAAATCATTTCCTGCTCCCTGATATTTAAAAAAATCCAATCTCATCTTCTCCTGAAATATTAATCTTTTTAGCAGTTCAACCATCCGGCCTGAATGTCAGTGTACCGGCACATTGAAGATTACATTCCATAATAACACAAATCTCGGTCTTTAATGCATAAGCTGCATCATATTCTCCATATATTTATTTTCCATATGGCGCTTTTAATCAGCTGTTCTCCATTTTCACTTCATATACATTTGGAATAAGGTAAAATCCCTTGCGGCCCCGCCAAATATATTATATTTTAAAGGATGAAACATTTCAGCATCTCCGGAAACCATATGTTCCGCATTCATCTGTGCTGCCGCAGAGGAATATATTTCTTTTGCGATTAAGTTCAGACTGGCATATGCGGGCCGCATGACGATCGCTCCGCGATCACAGACATGAAAATGCGCAGAATGCATGATGCTTCACGGACCTGTTTCAAGGCAACGGAGAAATCAGTGAAGCCTGAAAATTCTTTATTTCCGGCATACATCATAACCGCCGTTTCCGCAAACTCAGACTATGATATATGGCTGAGCGTGCGCAATGCGCCTGATTTGTAATCCGGCGCAGACTGAAATGCATCTTTACCATTATATACAATATATAAAAAAAATCCGCTGCAGAGCAATGACAATATTATTTCCAATGCAGATGCAGCGATAACAGGCCTGAGAAATTCAGGCCCTGGGAGGGAATAAATATGGCATTTGACGGAATCGTGACGGCCGCCGCCGTCAGCGAAATAAGCAAAGCCGTTACCGGCGGCAGGATCGACAGGGTTTATCAACCGTCCTCCGAGGAAATCATCCTGCTAATAAGAAACAACGGCGAAAAACACAGGCTCTATATTTCAGCCGCTGCAAATCACGCATGCATCTATCTCACAGAAGGAAAGGACACAAACCCTATGAACCCGCCTTCATTCTGTATGCTGCTCAGAAAGCACCTGCAGAGTGCGCGCATCAGAGAAGTGAAGCAGGTCGATTCAGAAAGAATCGTTGAAATATACACCGATGCGGTAAACGAGCTCGGATTCAGCGTTAATCACCGTCTCGTCATCGAGATCATGGGACGCCACAGCAATGTATCGCTCGTCGACATGCGAACAGGAAAAATCATAGATTCAATCAAGAGACTCTCCGGCGATGTGAACAGATACAGGCAGACTCTGCCAGGAGTCGAATACGTGGCACCGCCATCTCACGGCAAAGTTCCATACTGTGATCTCAGCCGCAGCAGCTTCAGAAAAATAATTGACGAAGACAAGCACCGCGATCCCGAAAAAGCACTTGTATCAGGCATCCAGGGCATCAGTCCCGTTGCAGCAGCCGAGCTCGTTTTCAGAGCGGAACGATCGTCCGGCAGTCTGTCCGCTGACAGCCTTTATGACGCACTTATGGAGATGGTAGATCAGGTATCTTCAGGCTCAGCATCACCTGCAGTCTATTTCAGCAGCGACGGAACGCCCGTCGATTTTCATGCTGTCGACCTGACGATGTACGACGGTCTGTATGAACGCCGGCCAACCGAAAGCATAAGTCGTGCGTGCCGAGAATATTTCGAGGGACGCATGACATCGAACAGAATACACCAGAAGTCATCTGATATAAGGCGGATCGTCAACGCAGCGCTGTCAAAGCTTCAGCTGAAAAAACAGAGACTTAACGAAGACCTGATGCGCGCTGAGGATTCCGACAAATATCGGTTGTACGGCGAGCTCCTGACGGCAAGTCTGCATACGATAGGCGAAGGGCGCCAATTTGCTGTCGTCGACAACTATTACGATGGTACAACCCTTACCATTCCGCTCGATCCACGCTACAGCCCCGCTAAAAACGCGCAGAGATATTTCAAAAAATACGACAAAGCGAGAACAGCACTCGTCGAAAAACAGAAACAGCTTGATGAAACCGGGCGTGAGATCGAATACCTCGAGTCGGTGCTCAGCTTCACTGAAGATGCATCAACAAGCGAGGATCTCGACGAAATAAGAGCAGAGCTCGCCGAAAACGGCTATATGAAGCCGAAAAAAGATCAGAAACACCGCCGCCGCCGTAAAACCAAAATTCACCCGTACGAATATACGCTCTCTTCAGGACTTAAAGTCATGGCCGGCCGCAACAACAGGGAAAACGACCAGCTCACATTTAAGCAGGCGTCCGCCGGTGATATCTGGATGCATACAAAGGACATACCAGGTTCGCACGTCATCATATTTACCGGAGGACGCCGCCTCACCGCCGATGAAATATACGAGGCTGCTTCTATAGCAGCATATCACAGCAAAGCGAGTCAATCAGCTAATGTACCGGTCGACTACGTAAATGCAAGATATGTAAAAAAACCGGCCGGCGCACGCCCAGGCTACGTGATTTTCACACACAACAGAACGGTCTATGTCGACCCGAAGCTGCCCGGGCATGATGCTACTGAAAGCTCCGCTGACTGATGCGGCGCGCAAGAATATACTGATTCAGCCAGCCGCCTCATCACAGCCAATCCCTGACTGGCCCCTCATTTCAGATGGATCATGACAAAGACATGGGCTTCAAGTCAGAAAGCCCGGAATTACGTCATTTTAATAACACATGCGATCTGATCCGGATTGCGGCCGCAGACGGCCGCGATATCCACATAAAAAGATAAGGAGTGAGACCGCAAGGGCCTCACTCCTTATCTTTATTTCGTATTGATCTGATCAGCAGCTTAAAGCAAGTCTGTCTGATTTCACCCGCATTATGATTCAACTGCAGTAAGCGCGATAGCGATGACGAAGAATATAACCGCACATACAGTCGTTATCCTTGAAAGAATCGCTTCATATCCGCTGCTCTTCTTTTTACCGAAAAGCTGTTCAGCGCCGCCTCCGATAGAACCCGAAAGTCCCGCGCTGTTTCCTGACTGAAACAGGATGCTGAACGTGAGCACAAGCGAAACGACGATCATTATGATCATTAAAGCTAATTTCAAATCCTGCAACCTCCCTTAAATTTTATCTTTAATATGCCCCGATATCAGATATGGAGGCCGTATTAATCACACTAACACAAAATTCTGATCCTTACAAGTTCTATTTTTTAATATTATAGAAGCTCTCAAGGCCCTTGTACTGAGCGCTTTCGCCGAGCACTTCCTCGATGCGGAGCAGCTGGTTGTACTTGGCCACACGGTCAGTTCTCGAAGGAGCGCCTGTCTTGATCTGACCGGCGTTAAGTCCGACTACGAGATCAGCGATGGTCACATCCTCAGTCTCCCCCGAACGATGCGAGATGATGGCGGTATATCCGGCTTCCTTTGCCATCTCTACAGCATCGAGCGTTTCAGTGAGCGTTCCGATCTGATTGAGCTTGATCAAAATAGCGTTTCCTGCGCCTTCACTTATACCTTTTGAAAGGCGTGTTGTATTTGTCACGAACAGGTCATCGCCGACAAGCTGAACACGGCCGCCGAGTCTTTCTGTAAGCTTTTTCCAGCCAGCCCAGTCTTCCTCTGCGAGGCCATCCTCTATTGAAATCACAGGATATTTCGAGCAGATATCATCGTAATAGTCTATCATCTCATCGGCTGTGAGCTTTCTGCCCTCACCCTTGAGATCATAGAGACCCGTTTTTTCGTCATAGAATTCCGAAGAAGCAGCATCGATAGCAATTCTGATATCATCGCCAGGTTTGTATCCAGCCTTTTCTATCGCCTCCACGATGTTCGAAATCGCATCTGCATTTGACGCGAGATTCGGAGCGAATCCGCCTTCATCGCCTACAGCAGTGTTAAGTCCTTTGCTCTTTAGCACACTTTTAAGATTGTGGAATACTTCTGCGCACATGCGGAGCGCTTCTCTGAAGCTCGCTGCTCCCACAGGCATGATCATGAATTCCTGAATATCGACGTTATTGTCAGCATGTTTTCCGCCGTTTAATATGTTCATCATCGGAACAGGCAGAACCTTGCCGTTTACGCCGCCCACATACTGGAAGAAAGGAAGCTCGACAGAGTCAGCAGCAGCGTGAGCGACAGCGAGAGAAACTCCGAGCATAGCATTTGCTCCAAGCTTCGACTTGTTAGGAGTGCCGTCGAGTCTGATAAGAGTTTCATCTATGCCCGGCTGATCGAATGGATTCATCCCGATGAGTTCATCTGCGATAATAGAATTCACGTTGTCAACCGCCTTGAGCACACCTTTGCCAAGATATCTCGAGCTGTCACCGTCACGAAGCTCTACAGCCTCGAATTTTCCTGTTGACGCGCCTGAAGGAACAATCGCTCTTCCCAGGCTGCCGTCGTCGAGATAAACCTCTACCTCAACAGTCGGATTTCCCCTTGAATCGAGAACTTCTCTGGCCGCGACTTCTTCGATGTATGACATTTATATAACCTCCTGTGAAAATGGATAAAATTATTTTCGTATTTAATAAGGATAACACAGGAATGCAGTCAATTCAACACAACTTGCGTCCGCTCCGCGGACAAATGAAACGACGGCATTCTCCGACAGTGTGTTATGAAACACTGAAAACACTGATTAATCCTGCAGCAGCAGAAGACCGCAGCTTACGCCGCGGTCTCTGGTGTTTTATTTCTTCCGTAATGCCGGATTATCCTGCTTCCGGCAAGGCATGATATATTACCGTATTATTTTTTCAGAATATTTTTTACGGAGACCTGCTTGAGCGAATCCTTTCTGACGCTGTCGTCGAACGCCACTATCTTTGCAAATTTCGCAGCATCGAGACTCGCTCCTCCGACAAGCGCACCGTCTATGTCTTCTTTTGCCATGAGCTCAGCGATGTTTTCCTCATTAACAGAACCGCCATACTGGATAATAATATTGTCCGCCACTGCGCTGCCATACTTTTCCGCCAGAACGGATCTGATGAGCGCAGTCATTTCCTCTGCCTGTTCAGGCGTCGCTGTCTTTCCTGTTCCGATAGCCCAGAGCGGCTCATATGCCACCGCCGCGAATTCAGCTTCCTCAGCATGAATGCCTTCGAATGATTCGAGCAGCATCGTGCGCACAGCGTCCTTGTGTCGTCCCGCTTCTCTGTCTTTAAGATCCTCGCCTACGCAGAGAACAGGCTTGATGTCATGAGTATAAGCAGCGTTCAGTTTTTTAGCACATGCAGCGCTCGTCTCACCGAAATATTTTCTGCGTTCCGAGTGACCTATGATGACACGCTCTATTCCGAGGTCCGAAAGCATCGTCGGTGAAATCTCTCCGGTAAATGCTCCCTTTTCCTCATAGAACATATTCTGCGCACCGACATCGATACCTCTGAGCAGAAAAATGACTTTAAGCGCCGACATATGTATATACGGAACGAAGAGAGCCACATCGACCTTACTGAAATCGACCTGCTCGTCTTTGAGCTTCTGCACAAATAATTCACCATAATCAGTCGCTTCGTTTATTGTCTTATGCATCTTCCAGTTGCCTGCGATAAACGGCTTCCTCATATTTCATTTCCTCCTGATCCGATCTGTATTATTTGTCTTCCAGGCATTCGACTCCGGGGAGCTTCTTCCCCTCAAGAAATTCGAGCGATGCTCCGCCGCCTGTGGAAATATGTGAAATTCCGTCCTCGAGTCCGAATTTTCTTACGGCCGCTGCGCTGTCGCCTCCGCCTATGACGGTGACAGCCTTTGTGTCATTCATCGCCTGTGCGATTGCTCTCGTGCCGCCGGCGAAATTGTCCATCTCGAATACACCGGCCGGACCGTTCCATACCACAGTCGCTGAATCCATGATGACATTTCTGTACATTTCCTGCGTCTTTGCGCCAATATCGAGTCCCATCATGTCAGCCGGGATGCTGTTTATGTCAACTGAAACGGCCGGCGAATCATTTTTAAATTCCTTTGCGCATATTACATCTGCAGGAAGCATCATTCTGACATCACATTCTTCAGCTTTCTTCATGATGTCGAGTGAAAGCTGTACCGAGTCTTCATCGAGCAGAGATGTCCCGATTTCATAACCCTGAGCTTTGAGGAACGTATATGCCATGCCGCCGCCGATAAGTATGGTATCTACTTTGTCGAGCAGGTTTTCTATGAGAGGAATCTTGTCAGCAACCTTTGATCCTCCGAGAACAGCTGTAAACGGCTTCGCAGGATTGTCGAGCAGTCCGCCGAAGAACTTTATCTCTTTTTCGAGGAGAAATCCGCTTACAGCAGGAAGGAAATCGGCGATTCCTGCAGTCGAGCAGTGCGCTCTGTGAGCTGTTCCGAATGCATCGTTTACGAAAATGTCAGCAAGCGATGCGAGTTCCGCAGAAAACGAAGGATCGTTTTTTGTCTCCTCTGGTCTGAACCTTACATTTTCTATCATCATGACACTGCCGGGTTCAAGAGCTTCAACCGCGTCCTTTACCGCAGGGCCTACAACAGAAGGTTCGCTTATGAATATAACTTCTGTTCCGAGAAGCTCGGAAAGTCTGTTCGCTGCAGGAGCAAGCGAATATTTCATATCTGCGACACCCTTTGGTCTGCCCAGATGTGACGCCACAATAATGCGCGCGTCATGTTCCATGAGATATTTTATCGTCGGCAGAGCTGATTTTATGCGCCTGTCGTCCGTTATTTCACCATTTTCATCGAGAGGAACGTTGAAATCGCATCTCAGGAAAACACGTTTGCCATGAACATCCACATCTCTGACTGTTTTTTTCATTTAATTACTCCTTTTCGGCTATGAGATTTACAAGATCGCATATTCTTCCCGAATAACCCCATTCGTTATCATACCATGCTACAACTCTGAGCATGGTTCCGTCAATGACAAGTGTCGAAAGAGCATCTATTACGCACGTATTTTCTTCTCCCTTGTAATCGACTGAGACAAGCGGCTCATCGCTGTATCCCATAAATCCCTTCATCAGGCCTTCTGCCTGTTCTTTCAGCATGCTGTTGACTGCTTCAGCATTTACTTTTCTGTCAATATCAAATACTACATCTGTAAGTGACACTGCTGAAACCGGCACCCTTACAGCGCTCCCAGTAAGGCGTCCCTCCAGATGCGGCAGCACAACTCCGAGAGCCTTAGCAGCTCCCGATGTAGTCGGGATCATAGACACAGCTGCCGCTCTTGTCCGCCTGAGATCCTTATGCGGCTTGTCAAGGAGCACCTGATCATTTGTATATGCGTGAACAGTCGTAAAAACGCCTCTGCTTATGCCGTACTGTTCATCGATCAGTTTCGCGAAAAGAGCCATGCAGTTTGTAGTACACGATGCCATAGAAATGATCCTGTGATCCGACGGATCGTAGATTTCCTGATTCGCGCCTATTACGATCATCGCATCCGCATCGTATACCGGTGCTCCGACGACGACTCTCTTTGCGCCGGCCCTGATGTGCTTTTCAGCTCCGGCTCTCGATGCAAACCTTCCCGTGGACTCAATGACGAGATCTATGTCCATTTCCTTCCATGGCAGTTTCTCAGGATCCTGTTCGCTCAGAACTTCGATCTCCTTTCCGTCGACGATTATGCTGTGATCAGTGCTCTCTACAGAGCCGGAATAAACTCCATAGCAGCTGTCGTATTTAAAAAGATGAGCAAGCTCCGACGGGCTTGTGAGATCGTTTATGGCAGATATCTCAAAATTTTTTTCTTTTTTTAATGAAATCTTAAAGAAATTTCTGCCTATGCGGCCAAAGCCGTTTATCGCAACTTTCAGCATGATATTTTCCTCCGAAAAATTTTCAGCATTCAGAATTTTATCGGACTCTCTTCTTTCTCACCGAGGAAGCCGGAATTCCCAGTTCCTCCCTGTATTTTGCCACAGTGCGTCTCGAGATTCTGACTCCTGTTATGAATATTGCCTCAGCAATGGAACGGTCACTCAACGGCCTCGTTCTGTCTTCCGATTTTACAAGATCTGATATCAGCAGTTTCACTGACTCAGCGGTCGTATCACCATTTCCGAACGATGATGCTCCTGTAAAGAAATATCTCAGTTCGAAAACACCCTGTCCGCACAGCAGATATTTTCCATTTACCGCTCTGCTGACAGTGGATTCGTGGACGCCTACCTCCGCTGCGACCTCCTTCATCGTGAGAGGCACGAGAGCCCTGCGGCCTTCATCGAAAAATCTTTTCTGCCTTCTGACTATCTCGCCCGTGACTTTCATGATTGTGTCGTCGCGCTGCCTGAGTGCCTTTATGAGCCACTTCGCTGATCCTATCTGATCCGAAAGAAACGTTCCTACATCGCTGTCCTCAGCATTAGAAAGCATCTCGATATATTCATCTCGTACTATGAGCCTCGGTGAAGCCGCACGGTTAACAAATATATTATAAACCCCTTCTATTTTTTTCACTTTAACATCAGGAATAATATACTTAATATTTTCATATGAAGAATATCCCCTCCCTGGCTTCGGCTCAAGTGAGCGCAGTATTTCGACACGCTGCTCGGCTTCGCCGATCTTTATACCAGTACTCTTAGCAATCGTCTGAAGCCTGTTTCTTGCCATGTCCTCCATATGATAATCGAGTATTTTCTGGTATATATCATCATATCTCTCTATTGCCTTGAGCTGGAGCACGAGACATTCAACGAGATCCGCAGCTCCCACGCCTGCAGGCTCAAACGACCAGACAAGCTCGAGCGCCTTTTTGACAGTCTCTTCATCAATGCACAGCTCATCAGCGATCTCACTCACAGTCAGTGTCATGTAGCCGTTTTCATCGAGCGTCTGAATGATATAGTCAGCTGTTGCCTTCACGATATACGGAGCATCCGTGAGTTCAAGCTGAACACCAAGATGTTCCTGAAGTGACTCGCTGTCTGCATCAAATTCATTTCTGTCCCTGTATTTTGAATCGTACGAAAAATCAGCGAAATCGCCTGCTGTGCCGCCGTCGAAATAGTCATCATAATCGTACCATTCATAGCTTTCCCATCCGCCGGACTCCGAGTTGCTTCCGTACTTTTCATCTAAGTGCTCTTTTGCGTCAGACTCCGCCGACATCTGTGCAGACGAGGCCGCAACCATCTGTCTGTCCTTCATATCCTCTTCATTTATATCGAGAACAGGATTTTTATCAAGCTCGTCAAAAATATAATCCAGAAGCTCTTCACCGCTGAATTTAAGTATTTTGAGCGACTGGACCATTTCAGGAGTAAGAGCAAGCTGCTGTGTCTGTTCAGTTTTTAAATCATGTCCCAGGTATAGATCCATATATTTATCCTCTCGAAATTTCCGGGAAAACCAAAAAGCATGAATCCGCTTTTGGAAACGTTAATTTTCCGAACAAAAAGGAAAGCTTCAGGCTTAACAAGCGCGTTTAATCAAGCTTTTATCCCGCATATGCTTTCCTTAATCTATGTTATATAGAATATTATACCCTAATTCGAGATCGATAAATTAAGTTTTCTCAATATATGGAGAACTGGCACAGAACTTGCGACAGTTTACACAAGCTTTGGGAATCCTGTCTGCCGCAGCGCCTCATAAAGCACTATCGCTACAGAATTCGACAGATTTAGCGATCTCAGGTCAGGATCGTCTCCCATAGGGATTCTTATGGCAGTCTCGGCGTTCGATGTTATCAGTTCTCGTGGCAGTCCGGCTGTCTCTTTGCCGAAAAGTATAAATGAACCCGGCTCGTAGTTCACCGAGGCATAATTCTTCACTGCGTGCGTCGACGCGAAGAACATCTTTCTTCCGGCGTATTCTTCCATAAATTCATCAAGGCTCTCGTGGATCTCGATATCAAGATGATCCCAGTAATCGAGCCCGGCCCGCTTCAGCATCCTGTCGTCAATCGAAAATCCCAGCGGCTTAACCAGATGCAGCATACATCCCGTCAGCGCGCATGTGCGCGATATATTTCCTGTATTAGCAGGTATCTCAGGCTCAACGAGAACGATATGAAATGGATAATCTTTTCCGACATAGACATCTGCTGGCTCTTCACCAGCCGTGCGTACATCTGACATCTCCGCCTCATATATTCTTTCAGAAGCCATATTGTGCCTGAATTTTTCTTTTTTCAAGATTCCTCAACCCCTCCTGCCTAATGGGCCGCAATCTGTGCGGCAGCACATTTCAATTAACACATCTTTGACTATATAACACCATAATGTTATAATCCATAGGAATTTTAATGTAAATGTAAAAAACAGGCGCCTACCGCCAATGTCCGCCTGGCATTTCAAAAAAGGAGAACAAATGTCACTTTATCAGGATTGGGTCAATCTATACGAGAATCAGACCAAGGAGACTTTCAATCAGTTCTGGAGCGAATATTCCGATGCCGAAACGCGCATCTACAGAGATATCCTTTCAAAAAAGAGCAATATATATACTGGCAAAGTCGGTGAAAAAGCTGCCGAACTCGGCGTAAGAGACTGCATATTCACAGGATTTCTCGACGGCATCAACGACAGCCTTAACGAGCCGGTGGATTATGAAAACGTCACTGCCGACAGCGATTTCAGACTTGATATTGACTTCGAAAAGCTCTACTTCAATATGCATGACGCACACGCAGACTACCTCTACAATCTGCCTGAATGGGACGGTATCCTTTCAGAGGAACAGCGCGCCGAAATTGCAAAAGCCTACAGGAAGTCAAAAACAGTCGTAAAACCGAAGAAAATCGGCAGAAATGATCCGTGTCCGTGCGGCAGCGGCAAAAAATACAAGAACTGCTGCGGAAAAGTCGTAAACGAATAATCAGTACACGTGCGCTTCGCGCACAAAAATACAGCGCTCATTAGACAGCACAGCCCGGAAACAGGCCGCGAAACGGAGTATCTCACTTAACATCCGCGGCCAGCTTCCGGGCTCTTTTTTCTACCTGCCATTCGGTTCCTGCGGATTCAAATCTTCAAACATAACGGGGCACCGTGATCGTGGTTCCGAACTCTGCAGACTTCGGAGCCACGGTCACGGTGCCTTTGTGTTCCAGGCCGCCTGTGCGACTCTGCAATTAAGCAGCCCGGCCGCTATATCTCATTTCTGAGCATGTCGCTGTAATTCTCGCGCTTTACAGTGAGCCTGTCTTTTCCGCATTTTATCATAACTACTGGCGGCCTGCCTATTCTGTTGTAATTGCTCGACATAGAATAATTGTATGCTCCCGTCGCCAGCACAGCAAGATGATCACCAGGTTCCAGTGTTGGAAGCATGACATCATATGCCACGATGTCGCCTGATTCGCAGCACTTTCCTGCCACCGTTGTTTTTACATCATGCGGCGCATAGTACTTCTCGACAGCTTCTACCTCGTATTCCGCATTGTACAGCTCAGTACGCGGGTTGTCAGGAAATCCTCCGTCCACTCCCACGTAGACTTTTCCTGCTGAATTTGTCTTGACGGAGCATACCTCGTAAACTGTTATTCCAGCTTCAGCTATTATCCATCTTCCAGGCTCTATCGTTACCAGAGGTCTCGTGTCGACGCAGTCTTTATATGCGTCGTCTATCTTTCTCATAATAGGATCTACAAAATCTGAGATTCTGATGCGCTCCGGATCTCCGGCATAATGGACTCCGAACCCTCCGCCGCAGTTTATTTCGCGCGCTGTCCATCCGTACCTGGCTTTCAGATCAGAAAGAAGCGACAGTATCTTGTCGAGAGCCATGAGATGCGACGTGTTCTCCAGCAATTGAGATCCGACATGATAATGCATGCCTTTCAGATCAATGCCGTCCATTGCAAGAGCCGCGGGAACGGCGGTGTCTGCTGTCTCTTGTATTGAGAATCCGAACTTCGAATCGAGCTGCCCTGTCGAAATGAACTTATGTGTATGGCTGTCTACACCGGGCGTGACTCTGAATAGTATCTCCTGTTTCATGCCTCTGTCGCATGCCATTCTGTTCATAATCTCGAGTTCTGTAAGGTTATCGACTACGATCGTGCCGACTCCCGCGTCAAGCGCTTCAGCGATTTCGGATTTCGTCTTGCTGTTTCCGTGAAACACCATTTTCCCGGGATCAAATCCGGCCTTTATGCCTGCATAGATCTCTCCGCCAGACACGACGTCGAGAGAGAGACCTTCAGAATCTATGATTCTTATCATCTCAAGCGTCTGAAAAGCCTTGCTCGCATAAGCGGCTCTTGTATTTTCATATTTTTCCGTGAAATCGCGCTTTATCTCGCCGCACCTCTCCCTTATTTCGTCCTCAGAGACGAGATAAAGAGGCGTGCCGTACTTTTCAGCAAGTGCCGCAAGATCGCATCCGTGAAACATCATATTTTCATTTCCCATATTATCTGCTGTCCATTCCATACTTAAGGCATATGCTGCGCAGAGGACATGCATCGCATTTCGGCGAACGCGCCGTGCATAGCTTACGTCCGTGCCAGATCAGTCTGTGGTGATTCGCAGTCCACTGATCTTCGGGCAGCACCTTCATCAAAGCTTTTTCCGTATCGGTTACATTTTTTTCGTGCACAAGGCCTATCCTGTTTGATACTCTGAATACATGAGTGTCAACTGCGATCCGCTGATGGCCGAACGCATCCGCCATGACGACATTTGCGCTCTTGCGCCCTATTCCCGGCAGTTCTTCGAGAAGCTTCTGGTCTTCAGGGACCTGTCCTCCGTACTTTTCCACGAGCATCCTGCTCATGTTTATGAGATTTGCAGTCTTTGTCCTGTACATGCCGAGCGGCCTTATGATCCGCTCGACTTCCGCAGGATCTGCTTCAGCCATGTGCTTTGCATCTGAGTATAACACAAAAAGGTCATCAGTAACCTGATTGACCTTTTTATCAGTAGTCTGAGCCGACAGCATAACGGCAGCCAGCAGCTGAAACGGCGTCGCGTGAACAAGCTCGCACTTCGCATCCGGATATGTTTCAGCAAGTATTTCAAGCACCTTTTTTATATCGCCGGTGCATAGTATTTCATTATTCATAAATTATCAGTCGTCAAATCCTCCATATCCAGCTCTTATCTTTGAGCTTTCGAGATGTTTTCTGACAACAGCTACTCCGCGCTTCGCGTCGCGGTCCTCCAGAGATTCAAGTATCTCGGAATGCTCCTTGAGAACTTCTTCCATGTCCTCTTCTTCTGTCATCTCGATATCGCCGTCCTCTTTGAAGAGTTTCGTGTAGTACTGATAGCTCGTCAGTATCCTCGTCAGCTGTTTGTTGTGAGAAGCTTTGTAAATGAGCTCGTGAAAGTGGACATTCTGGTCCTGAGCCTTGACACTATCGCCCTTGTGTGTATAAAACTCCATAAGCTCATATGCGTTGCGTATTTCCTCAAGCTCCTCCTGAGTCATGCGCTCCACAGCCCACTTGAAAGCCAGGATCTCATATTCCTTTCTCATATCGTACATATCCGCGATGTCCTGAGGAAGAAAACCTGTCACAAAAGCGCCTCTGTTCGGTATCATCTCTATCAGGCCCTCCTGTTCAAGAAGCCTGAAAGCCTCTCTGACAGGCGTTCTGCTGACGTTGTACTCGTTGCATATCCTCTGCTCCGTCAGCTTTTCGCCGTTTTTCATCCTGCCGCGCAGAATATCTTCGCGCAGCTTTATAAAAATGTTGATCGCAAGCGGCAGACCTGCCATCATTTCACCCTGAACTCCTCTATAATACATTATTGCGCCCCCGGCAAAACATAAATATCGCAAGTATCCTGATCAGACAATACAGGACACTGTAATAAATACCTGAATAAATACAAGATTCTTTACTACTATTGTATACAATTATATGTTATGTTCGCTTGAATGTAAATAAGGCATAACGATATTATTTCCATATATCAATACATTGCTTGATTTTACCGCAATATTTTTTCATTATTTAAAAAATTCAGAAATATTTACATGCATTTTGTATCTGTATATGCAATACTAACACATTAATGCGATAAATTAATAATAATTCAGTTGAAAAAAACAAATCGGAACCATTAAAAAATTTAATATCTGATAAATCCGCCTCTGCCGCATGATACAAAAAGGATCATGACCAATATCCTCATACATAAATTAATATCACGGATTTCCGGCTCGCTGACAACTTCGGTATCCGTTATACAAAAAAAGATTCTTCTTCATTATTCCTGCATATTCGCGGACTCCGTCCGCAGAGACGCTCCGTGCCATTTTGTTACTCAGCGCACAGGATGCCATACCGTCTCAAAGCAAGTCATGTGAATACATACTCAGTGTCTGGCTTCTCAGCTTCTGCGCCGCCTATTCTATTCTGGCGGCGGCGCTTAACACACCGTACGCGAGACTAACACAGGCATCTGCTGCACACTGTGCGACAGATACCGTTCACCTCTGTCTTCTTCATACATTGGAACAGCCCGATTAAAAATCGCGGCGGAAATTTAAAACGGCACAAAAGGTGCGCAACTTTTGTGCCGTTTTTATCATCAGGCCCTGAACCAAAGGTACACAGGCCATGAAACATATTCAATCTGTAATTTGCGATGCAGCAGATGGGTACTGCCGCTCAGAAGACCACTGCTGCTTCTGATTCATGAAGACCATATTTTAAGGCTGTCATTTGACTGAAGTCTCAAACGTGAGTCCCTGATCGTCTGCATTGATGACTATGTCATCGCCGTCCTTGACATCACCTCTGATGATCATCTCAGCGAGCTGATTCTCGATGTTCTTCTGCAGATATCTCTTGACAGGTCTCGCGCCGTAGTGAGGATCGTATGCTTCCTTTGCAATATACTTCTTTGCGGCATCTGTAATTGATAGCGTCATCCTGCGGTCAACGAGGAGCTTCTCGAGCTCGCTGAGCGCAAGCTCTATTATCCTGCCGATCTGTTCCTCAGTGAGAGGCGAGAATACGACGATGTCGTCTATTCTGTTTATGAACTCAGGTCTGAAATGCTTCTTGAGTTCATCTGTAACCTGTTCCTTTACTTCAGGATCGATCGTGCCATCCTGATGAATATTTTCTGTCAGATACGCGCTGCCGAGATTCGAAGTCATGATGATGATCGTGTTCTTGAAGTCAACGGTTCTGCCCTGGTTGTCTGTAAGTCTGCCGTCGTCGAGCAGCTGGAGCAGAATGTTGAATACGTCAGGATGAGCTTTTTCGATCTCATCGAACAGAATTACGCTGTACGGATGACGCCTTACTGCTTCTGTCAGCTGACCGCCTTCATCGTAGCCTACGTATCCCGGAGGTGCGCCGATAAGTCTCGACACTGAGTACTTCTCCATGTACTCCGACATATCTATGCGGATCATATTCTTTTCACTGTCGAAGAGCGCTTCAGAAAGTGCCTTTGCAAGTTCCGTCTTGCCTACACCTGTAGGTCCCATGAATATGAACGAACCGATAGGTCTGCTCGGATCCTTGAGACCTGCTCTCGCTCTCATAACGGCCTCTGAGACGGCTTCTACCGCCTCGTCCTGGCCTATTACTCTCTTATGGAGCTCATCAGGCAGTCTCAGGAGCTTTGCCCTTTCAGCTTCTACTAATTTTGCTACAGGAATTCCGGTCCACTTTGAAACTACTTCAGCAATTTCCGGTTCGTCGACCTGTTCCTTAAGCATTCTGTCATCGCTGCTGCCGAGCTTTTTCTTAGTATCAGCCAGCTTCTGCTGGAGATCGCGGAGCTTTCCGTACTTGAGCTGAGCAACTTTTTCATAGTCGGAATTTCTCATAGCGGCATCTATCTCGAGATTTACATCCTCTATCTGCTGCTTTATCTGCTTAGAGTCGCTGATCTCGTTCTTTTCCTTCTCCCACTGAGCTCTCATCGCTGAGTTCTTTTCTTTGAGATCAGAGAGTTCCTTGTCTATGCTCTGAAGCCTTGCCTTAGAAGCATCATCTTCTTCTTTGCTTATAGCCTGCTTCTCGATTTCGAGCTGCTTGATCTTTCTGTCTACTTCCTCGACCTCTGCAGGCATGGAATCAATGTTAATTCTTACCATTGATGCAGCTTCGTCCATAAGGTCGATCGCCTTGTCCGGCAGAAATCTGTCGGAAATGTATCTGTCAGACAAAGTTGCGCACGCTATCAGCGCATTGTCTGTAATCCTTACGCCGTGATGAATCTCAAAGCGCTGCTTGAGTCCTCTCAGGATTGAAATGGTATCCTCGACAGTCGGCTCATCGACCATGACAGTCTGGAATCTTCTTTCAAGTGCCTTGTCCTTTTCTATATATTTTCTGTACTCATCGAGCGTAGTCGCACCAATGCAGTGCAAGTCGCCTCTTGCCAGCTTCGGCTTCAGCATATTTCCAGCGTCCATAGAGCCCTCTGTCTTTCCGGCTCCGACGATAGTGTGAATCTCATCTATGAAGAGTATAATGCGGCCCTCAGATTTCTCAACTTCGTTCAGCACAGCCTTGAGTCTTTCCTCAAACTCGCCTCTGTACTTTGCTCCGGCAATCAGCGCACCCATGTCAAGTTCGAATATCGTCTTGCCTTTCAGGCCCTCAGGGACATCATCGTTGAGTATTCTCTGCGCGAGTCCTTCAACAACTGCGGTTTTGCCGACGCCAGGCTCACCGATCAGCACAGGATTGTTCTTTGTCCTCCTCGAAAGAATCTGCATCGTATGTCTTATCTCAGCGTCTCGGCCTATTACGGGGTCGAGCTTTCCGGCCCTGGCATCTTCTACAAGATCGCGGCCGTATTTCGTGAGAACATCATAGGTGTCCTCAGGATTCGCACTCGTAACCCTCTGATTGCCTCTTATCTTCGTCAGTGCCTGCAGAACCTTGTCCTTTGAAATTCCGTACTTTTTAAATATGTGCGATGACGGCGTATCATGCTCTTCGAGCAGCGCCAGGTACAGATGCTCCACGCTGACATACTCGTCATTGAATTTCTTTGAGATTTTTTCAGCCTCTATAAGAAGTCTGTTGAATCTCTGCGAAGCATATACCTGTCCGTTTCCGCCTGATACTTTAGGCAGCTTGTCAAGTTCAGCCTGCAGATCGCTCTGGAGCTGTGCGCCCGGAATCGACATATAATCCATGAGTCTCGGTACAAGCCCTTCATCCTGCTTTATCAACGCCATATGAAGGTGTTCGCCAGTAAGCTCCTGATGCCCTTCTTCTATAGCGATATTCTGAGAGTCCACAACTGCGCCGCGCGCTTTCTCTGTGAATTTTTCAAAATCCATATATCATCAGCCTCCCCTCTGCTGATATAAACATGCAGCTGTGAAATTTCCCGGAAATACTCAGCTGCACAAAGATAATCATATCATTTTCTTACGTCCGCTCCGCGGACAGCGCATCCGTTTTTTGCACGGCCGGATGCGGTCAACCATATAATACCCTCTGAATTTTCTCGTAAACCTGCATTCATAAAATTAATTGCAACAGGCAGCATCAACCATAATCGACTGAACTGCCTGGCATTCCGTCGGCCCGGGAGAGGTCTGCAGTTCACGTCATGAGATTTTATCAGAGCGACTTTATGTTAGCTTTCATCTCAGTTTTGTAAGCCTCGACGCCCGGCTGATCGAACGGGTTCACGCCCGATAGAAGAGCGCTCACGGCGCACTGCGTCTCGAAGAAATAGATGAGTTCTCCGACATTTTCAGGATCAAAGCTGTCGACTGTTATTTTTACAGCTGGAACTCCCGCCTTGACATGCGCGGCATAGACGCCGTCCACGGCACACGTATTTATCTGCTGAATAGTCCTGCCTGCGAATTCCCCGCCTTCTTCCGGAATCACGACATCCTGGGCAGTCTTCTCTGCTGTTATGAACGTTTCGAAAAACGACGGCGTGCCCTGCTGCAGAAACTGACCCATCGAATGAAGATCCCTGCTGAACATCAGAGAAGCCGGGAACAGTCCCCTTCCTTCTTTTCCTTCGCTCTCACCGAAAAGCTGTTTAAGCCACTCGCCGAAAAACGATGCGTAAGGGTCAAAAAATTCAAACACTTCTATGCGCTTTCCGAAATCATACATGAGCTGCCTAGTGACGGCGTAATCAAGTGCTCCGCCTGCAAAATGCTTAGGATCAGAGATTTCTGCAGCGCCCCCTGTCAAAGCCCTTATGTCGAGTCCGGCCGCAGCGATCGGAAGTAGTCCGACAGGCGTGAGCACTGAGTAACGTCCTCCGACGTCAAGAGGAATGTCGAGCACAGTAAATCCGTCTTCTTCCGCAATGTCATAAAGATAATTTGAGCGCCGTTCAGTTATGGCATATGTTCGTTCAGCCGTCTCATCTCGTCCGTATTTGTCAAGCATATATTTTCTGAATATGCCGAATGCAGACAGAGTCTCAGTCGTCGTACCTGATTTTGAGATGACGCAGAGAGAAATGTCCTTGTTCCTTATCTTTTCAAATACTTCATTAATATAGCGCGCGCTGAAATTATATCCGGCAAATATGACTTCTGTACCTGCTGCACGCTCTCCGAGCAGATCTATGACAGCCTTTGCGCCCATATATGATCCGCCAACGCCCAGCACGATTAGGAAATCGCTGCTCTCTCTGATCTGCTTCGCATATCTCTCTATTTTGGACAAACTGTCTTCTGTAATTTTTTCCGGCAGCCTGACCCAGCCGGTAAAATCAAGTTCTCCACTCCACAGCTCCTTCAACGCGTTCTGCGCACTGACTCTGCGGCTTTCAACGAGCTTTCCTGATATTCCGCTGTCCTCAAGATACACACTGACACTCATTTCAATACTCCTTTTCTGCCGGCACCCTGCTTTGCCGGCCATGACGCCGTTTGCCCAGGCGATTGTTTGTTCATTAACCTCCGCGGGCCTGCGGCCGGCACCTGTAAGACCCGGGCTGCTGAACACTGAACTATTTCATTCTCGTTCAGAAAGATTTATATCTGAGTTTTCAACTGACTAATGTAATCAGGCATCCCTTATTCTTTTTGGGTGTGTTACCTTCCAGCCTCTGAATATAAGACCGAAATATCTGCAGCGTTACATTTACAATGGATATAATATAGCATATATGCGTTTATCATATTACATGATTCGTACTCAATTCATTATAGAAAAGGATCTTCGCTGTTTCCGAAGAAAAATATATTCCGATTGGAATTTCCATGCCAATGCTATAGTAATATTAAATCAATACAGATTCAAACCGGAACAGATAAAAGTCAGAACTTATTTTCTTTAATATTTATCAGTTCCGGAATTATGCAAAGGTTGTGATCGATATCAGCAGATACATCAAAAAACGCGGAAGCGGCATACTGCTGCCTGTCTTCTCGCTTCCCTCAAAATACGGCATAGGATGCCTCGCCGAAGAAGCCCGTTCGTTTATCAGCTTCCTGTCGGAATCCGGCCAGAAATACTGGCAGATACTGCCTGTCGGTCCTGTGAACGAAAGCTGCTCTCCATACCAGCCGCCGTCTGCATTCGCGGGGAATCCCGATTTCATAGATCCGCGAGAGCTGCTCGGACTCGGACTTGTGACACAGGACGAATTCTGCAGCTTCGCCGATTCTGTATCAGCGCATTCAGTCCGCGGCATATTCGGGTCAATTGACTACAAGTGTGTGCTACCGCCGCGCCGGAGACTTCGACGCGCCGCATATGAACGATTTGCGGCACTTCCAGACAGTTCGCAATACAAAACAGAATTTTCACGTTTCGTTAACGAAAACAGCTTCTGGCTCAACGATTACGCGCTGTTCACGGTACTAATGAAAAAACATGGCGGCATCCCGTGGACCGAATGGCCTGAAAAATACAAATTAAGAGACGTCTGTGCACTCAATGAAATCGATGCCGCTATGAAACATGAAACAGATTTCATCCGATTCGAACAATACGAATTTTTCCGCGAGCTCATCCGCCTGCACGCTTATGCCCGCTCTGCAGGCATAAAAATCATCGGCGACATACCGATATACGCTGCTGCAGAAAGCGCTGACTGCTGGAGCCATCCGGAAATATTCCAGCTGAACGATGATATGAAGCCGTCAGCTCTGTCAGGATGCCCTCCTGACACGTTCTCGCCCGGCGGTCAGCTCTGGAACAATCCGCTGTACAGATGGCGCGATGCTCCCACAGAGACATCTGCATGGTGGGCCGCGAGACTCCGTCACAGTCTTATGACTGCCGATGTGCTTCGTCTGGATCATTTCAGAGGATTCGAAAGCTATTTTTCCATTCCATCTGACACCTGCGATCCGGCACTCGGCCATTGGGAGCACGGACCCGGAGCCGATTTCTTCAAGAACCTGCCTGATGAGAGTTTCCCGCGCGAAGCGTTTATAGCGGAGGACCTCGGCACTCTGACGCCTGACGTCGGCAAACTCAGAGATGAACTCGCCCTTCCCGGCATGAAAGTCCTCCAGTTCGCATTCGACTCAGACAGCTCAAATACATATCTGCCTGGAAATTTCGGCAGGTACTGCGTCATATATACCGGAACGCATGACAATGACACCACAGCAGGCTGGTACAGGGGGCTCGATGAACGCCGCGCCGCCAAAGTTCGTCATTTTATCGGCAGCTTTTTGCTGAAACACCGCGAAGCGCAGTTCACAGATCTTATTCCTGCAGATACACGCCGCAGATGGGTCCGCGGACTCATTGCAGAAGACGAGATCGCGGACGCACTCGTCCTGATAGCCGAATCATCAAAAGCCGATCTATGTATCATCCCTATACAAGATGCTGCCGGATTCGGAACAGCCGCCAGGACAAACACTCCTGGAACTGCCAGCGGCAACTGGGCATTTGAACTCGGCACGGCATTTGAGTTCAGCATATATGTAGACCGGTTCGCCCGTATAACAAATGCATGCAGACGCATTTAATCAAAAATGATAAAATCACACATAACACCTGCACAAATCAGATGATTCTGTGAAATTCCGCGATAAAAGGCCGCGGGTCCGAGGATCGCGCGGCCGGTGCTGCTGCGCATCTCCCCCCAGGCGCAGCTGCCAGCGGAGTGAGCGAATATGTCTTTTTTATATATTCTTTATCTCTTCAAGTATCATGACGCGGCCGGCAGGCACCGCTACAATCTTTCCGAACTCGCTGCCGGTCAGAAAGTCGCGGCACTGTTCATATGCCGTGAGCTTTAGACTTCGTCTTCCGCTGTTTACGACAGTCATTATTCTCTCATTCCTGTCATATCTTTCAAACGCATACAGACTGCGTACGGCAGCCGTGGTTCTGTAAGATCCCTCTTTATATACCTCGTGTTCCCTGCGGAACTTTATCAGCATCATCGTCCATGCGATTAGGCGTTTATCTTCATGTCCCCACGGATAACACTGACGGTTGAACGGATCTTTGTACCCCTGCATTCCTGCTTCGTCGCCGTAGTATATGCACGGCACTCCTGGCAGCGTCATCTGAAGCACTTCGGCTGCCATGAACATGCGCGCGGAGCGCTCATATTCGGCGGGCGTCATATGCTCTGCCGCCTGTTCCTCTCTCGACGGATCTGAGCCAAGCTCTTTTCCGCCGAGTACAGTCAGTATCCGCTCTGTATCATGTGTACCGAGACTGTTCATCAGGCAGTTCACGACTTCTGATGGATAGTTTTCCATTATAGTCTCGACTGTGTTTTTTATGAGGACTGCATTTCCATTTTTTATGAATCCAATAACGGCGTTTCTGAAAGGATAATTCATGACCGAATCGAGTTTATCGCCTTCGAAATAATTTTTCCGCTCACCGTACGACGTTTTATTTGACGCGTCCTCCCATACTTCACCTATGACTGCTGCATCAGACTTTTCCTGTTTGACTGCCGATGTCAGTCTTTCCAGAAAACTGTTCGGGAGTTCATCAGCGACATCGAGACGCCATCCGGACGCGCCGAGTCTGAGCCAGTGCCGTGCCACACCGTATTCTCCGCATATGAAGTTCACATATGACGGATTCGATTTGTTCAGCTGCGGCAGTGTGTCTATTCCCCACCACGTCTCATAACTGCCGTCTTCTTTGAAATAATACCACTGGCGATAAGGCGAATCCGGATTGTTCCACGCTCCGTTTCCGCCGTAATGGCCGTATTTATCGAAGTAGACAGAATCCGAACCTGTGTGTGAGAATACGCCATCGCAGATGACTTTTATGCCGTATTCGTCTGCCTTTGAGCAGAGTTCGCTGAATTCCTCCTCTGTACCGAACATCGGATCGATCTTCATGTAATCTGCCGTATCATATTTGTGATTGGAATAAGCTTCGCAGACAGGGCTCAGATATATGCATGTGACACCGAGACTGTAAATATAAGGGAGCTTCTCGATTATGCCTCTGAAATTTCCTCCGAAAAAGTCATTGTTCAATATCTTTCCGTCAGAATCCGGCTCATAGTTAGGCATACCGCCCCAGTCCCTTCTCGTGATCCTGCCCGGCATCTCGACATAGCTTCCGGAGTGATAAAATCGGTCTACAAATATTTGATAGATCACTCCGCCCTCGAGCCACTCTGGCACATCGTATTTTCGCTGATATACAGTCTGCTGCCAGCTTACAGGCGATTCAGCGATAACTGCACTTCTGCCTGCTGCCGACTTACCGGCTTTTATGAGTCCCTGCTCCGTTCGAATTTCGAAATAATACCAGTACAGTCCGGTGTCCCAGATTGGAAATTCCGTCTCCCATACGCTGATTATGCTCCGGTCCTCTATGCCTTCCACCGGCCGCATGTCATACCGCGCTTCGCTGCCGTTTTTATCGAATCTGACTACAGCGCAGGCTCCGTGCGCATCAATATCAGCGCTCACCGCTATCCTCAGTCTGAGAGTTTCGCCAGACTTCATCGCTCCGAAAGGTTTTTTGTGCCATTCTTCTCCGGAATCAAATATCACCTGTTGTGTACTGTTAAGCAGCATCTATATCCGCTCGTTTCTTTCCGCTATAAATGGATGCGTAATGTATCCCGACAACCTGCATCTTGAGCCTATAGACACGTTCTTGTCGAGAATCGCGTAATTGAGAGACGCCCCTTCGGAAACAGAAGAGTTCTGCATTATTATGCAATGATCGATGTCGGCGTTTCTTGATATATGTACGCCTCTGAATATTATCGAATTCCTGACTCTTCCGTCTATTTCTGCTCCCGATGAAATCAGAGCATTTGATACGCACGCTTCTGGCCCGTATTTCGTAGGAGGACTGTCCTTTATCTTTGTCACAACAGGACCGTTCTGATTCTTGAAAATCGCAGAACGAACATATGGATCCAGCAGCGCCATGCTGCTGACAAGATAATCCTCTACCGTGTTTATTATCGAAACAGTTTCTTCGACCGGGAAAGCGCACATCTCGCCTTTTTTTATCATCGGGTCGAAAAAGTCACGTCTCAGGCTGAACTTGTTTTCCTCTATTGCTTCGCTTACTATCCGCTGAAGTTCATCTCTGCTCATCACGAATGTATTCAGAGAATAGTACATTCCATCAGGTTTCTCGAGCGATTCTTCAGCTCTTCTTATCACATTGTTTTCGTCAAATCCGACGTAGCGTCTCTTGAATCTGCTGCCGACTATCGGATTTTCTGCGCAGAGCAGCGAAATCCGCGCGCCGCTTCTTATATGGCAGTCGAGAAGTTTAGCGAAATTCATTGAGCCTACTTTTCCGGCGCTCGTAATTAAAACGAAATCCTCTTTCAGGTCGTTGAGGAATGTTCTATTTGCTATCAGGCCCTCCAGCCTGTTTTGATATACGGTATCGGTATTGTCTTTTGTTGCAAAAGGCGGAAGTATCTGAAGTCCGCCGTTCTTTCTGTCAAGATCCCACTGCATCCCTGAGCCTACGTGATTCATGAGGCTGTGATAGTTTTTTCTGACTATGATGCCTACATTTCTGATGCCTGAATTGACCATATTCGAAAGAGGAAAATCTATCAGGCGGTATCTCGCGCCGTATGGAACAGCAGCAAAAGTCCGTTCTTTAAGAAGCCCGTCAAGGTCGACGTCATGTTCATCAGAAAATATTATTCCAGCTGATTTCATTTCCCTGACCCCCTCTAAATATCCTGCATGACAACGCTTCCGGCCTTTACGTTCTGCCCTCCGCTTATATTTATATTATCTGCAGCAACCGTCAGGATTTTTCCGTCCGAAAGCCGCGTCTTGCCGTTTTCGTAGTCCTGGTCCGACGTGCCTATATGCGCTTCATCACCAATCTCTGTATTGTCTGATATGATGGCATGGTCAAGCACTGCTCCTCTGCGTATAATCGCACCCGAAAGCAATATACTGTCCTTGACCACTGCACCTTTTTCCACTATTACCTTGCTGAACAGCACAGAATGATCGACCGTTCCGTCGATTTCACAGCCGTCGCCTATTATTGATTTTCTGACATTTCCGTTTGTGCCTATATATTGAGGATAGACGAAATCATGTCTGAAATAGATTCTCCATCCCGGATCATCAAGAATAAGCTTTTCTGAATCAGGGCCCTGCATTTCTATCGCATCCATATTAGCTTCCCAGTATGAATTCAGCGTGCCGACATCGCGCCAGTACCCCTTGTACAAATGCGCGAACATCCTGCATCCGTCGCCGAGCATATCAGGAATGATGTTCTTTCCGAAATCGTGTGCCGAATCTGTCTTCCTGGCGTCAGCCGCAAGATATTTATAAAGCTTGTCAGCATTGAAAATATATACACCCATCGAAGCCTGTGTGCTCTTTGGGTGAGTGGGTTTTTCCTCAAATTCGACGATTCTGCCGTCGGAATCTGTGTTCATAATGCCGAAACGGCTCGCTTCCTCGATCGGTACATCTATGACTGCGATCGTGCAGTCAGCTTCGTTTTTTTTGTGTTCCTGAAGCATGATGTTGTAATTCATCTTGTATATGTGGTCACCTGACAGCACAAGCACATATTTTGCTCCATACTTTTTTATAAAATTCATATGCTGATATATAGAATCAGCAGTGCCCTCAAACCACGTGGCATCATGTTCAGTCAAATACGGTGTGAGCACGTGCAGCCCGCCGAATTTAATGTCCATATCCCACGGATCGCCCTGCCCCAAATATGCGTTCAGATCCTGAGGTCTGTACTGCGTCAGCACTCCTACTGTATCTATACCCGAGTTGATACAGTTTGACAGAGGAAAATCTATAATACGGTAAAGGGCGCCGAATGGAACCGAAGGCTTTGCGGTGCTCCGCGTAAGCGGCATCAGGCGGCTCCCCTGCCCTCCGGCCAGCAGCATTGCGACGCATTCTTTATTCTTCATCTCACACTCCTGATAAATCAAAAAACAACTTTCTGCAGCAATATATTATCAGCTCTCTTTGTACACGTGATTTCAAGGGCCGCCGTTATCATACGGACTTCTTGCTTCCTCTCCGTTTTGAAGACGCTGACGGCGCCCGCCATGAGAGGACAGCGCCTGACAGCGCCGGCAGTGCGATTGTTATGTGCTGATCAAAGCCATTGCACTCTCCGCTGCGTGCACTGTATGTCTTTCTAGTTCTCATTCCAGTTCCGCCGTATTCTTCATCGTCCGAATCGAGCGTTCTCTCGTATCTCCCCTTAAAAGGCACACCTATATCGTACTCAGGAAAATCCTTTCCTGACAGATTGAGAACAACTACTTCCACTCTTGGCCGTTCTCCCGTGTCGTCAGTACGGTAATATGAAAAAGTGTTGTCCTCAGCGTTGTCAGCATCTATCCACGCATACCCTTCCATGCTGTCATCGCGTTTCCAGAGTGCTGAATGCCTCTTGTAAAAGTGATTTATCTTCCTTACAAACGACTGCATCTGCCTGTGACTGTCATAATCGAGCAGCATCCAGTCGAGCTCGCGCTTTTCATCCCATTCTATGAACTGTCCGAATTCGCATCCCATGAAGAGAAGCTTCTTGCCCGGATGCGTTATCATATATATGTAGAAAGCACGCAGCCCCGCAAATTTACGGTCGTATTCGCCCGGCATCTTGTCCAGCAGCGACTTCTTTCCGTGCACGACCTCATCATGTGATACAGGAAGTATATAATTTTCACTGTAAGCGTAAGTTATTGAAAATGTAAGTTTATTGTGAATTCCGCTTCTGAATATCGGATCTGTCTGGAAATACTCAAGGCTGTCGTTCATCCAGCCCATATTCCACTTGAAATTGAATCCCAGACCGCCCGTTTCAGGCGGTTTTGTGACAAGGGGCCAGTCTGTCGATTCCTCTGCGGCCATTATCACACCCGGAAATGCCGTGAGGATCTCCTTGTTGAGAATCTGAAGGAAATGTACAGCTTCAAGGTTCTCTCTGCCGCCGTTCCGGTTAGGATGCCACTCCCCGTCTCCTCTGCCGTAGTCGAGGTAGAGCATTGCGGCGACCGCATCTACTCTGAGCCCGTCGATATGATAGACATCACAATAGAAGAACGCGCTCGAAATCAAGAAGCTTATCACTTCTTTTCTTCCAAAGTCAAAAGCTCTCGTCGCCCATTCTCTGTATTCCATGCGCAGAGGATCGCTGTCCTCGTAGAGCGGGTGTCCGTCGAATTCTACCAGTCCGTGTGCATCTTTTGGAAAATGAGCCGGAACCCAGTCCATTATGACGCCTATCTTATTTTTGTGGGCTGTTTCCACAAAATACATGAAATCCTCAGGCTTTCCATAGCGTGATGTCACACTGTAGTATCCAGTGACCTGATAGCCCCATGAGCCTTCATAAGGATATTCCATAAGCGGCATCAGCTCGATATGTGTGTATCCCATGTCCTTTACATATGGGATCAATATGTCGGCAAGCTCTCGGTATGAATATGGATTTCCGTCACCATCATGCTTCCATGAACCGAAATGAACCTCATAAATATTGATCGGCTCGCGCCTGAGATCCCGGCTTCTCCGATCGCTCATCCATTTTTTGTCTTTCCACGGATATCCCCAGGCAATGTCGCTTATGCGCGAAGCCTTCTGTCCGCTTTCATCCGCTGCGTTTTTTTCGCTCTCGAATGCAAAAGGATCGGCCTTATAAAGGAAACGCCCGTCGTCAGTCTCTATGACATATTTGTAAAGATCTCCGACATGCGCGTGTTCGAGCACAGCCTCCCATATGCCAGAGTCGTCATGCAGCCGCTTCATCGGATCGGCAGATATATCCCAGCCGTTGAAATCACCTGCTACCGCTACAGATACAGCTCTCGGCGCCCACACACGGAAGCGTATGCCGTCAGGCTCACCGTCACCTGTTGAATGAGCGCCGAAATAATCATAACTTCTGAAATCTCTGCCCTGATGAAACAGATACTTGTGTTTGCTGTCACCTGTTCTGTCAGCCATATCAATCCCCTCCATTCCGGCGTAATGAGTTCTCCCTTCTGTATTTTCATTATATAATCCAGCCGCCCTCTGTTCAATAGACTGCTTTTCCCATTTGTGCTATAATTCCAGCATCATAAAGAGTGTATACAGGAGGCAGAAATTATGACAGCAGAAGGCAGAAGCAAAGAAGCTCCCGGCGGTACGATCCGCATCCTATTCTGTACGCCTGAAGTGTCTCCGTTTTCAGGCACGGGAGGACTCGGCGAGGTTTCCGGCTCACTGCCGGCAGCTTTAAACGGACTTGCCGATAACAAAATAGAATGCCGCGTGATATCGCCTCTTTACGGAAATATCTCTGACGAATACCGTAAAGACATGAAATTTTTAGGCTGCAAAGACATCCCTGTATCATGGCGCATGAAATACATGGGTGTCTTCAGCCTCAAACGCGGCAGCGTAATATATTATTTCATAGATAATGAAGAATATTTCAAAAGAGACGGCTTATACGGCTATTATGACGACTGCGAACGGTTTGCGTTCTTCAGCCGCGCTGTATTTGAATCCATTGAATTCACAGGATTCATCCCCGATATAATGCATGCTAATGACTGGCAGACAGCTCTCGTTCCCGTATATCAGGACGCGATATATCACCGGCAGTTCATGTCAACGATATTCACAATACACAACATCGAATATCAGGGATATTACGGCACAGAAGTCATAAGCGACGTCATCGGACTGCCTGCAGGCGCAGAGCACCTGCTCGAGTTCAACGGCGGAGCAAATCTGATAAAAGGCGGAATAGACACAGCAAACGTAGTTACTACAGTTAGTCCGACATACGCTGACGAACTCAGTTATCCGTTCTTTGCCTACGGCCTCGACGAAATAATAAACAGAGCGAAGCACAAAATGACAGGTATTCTTAACGGAATAGACACAAAGACATACGATCCGGCTCACGACAGGTACACAGCCGCGCCTTACAGCGCTCGCAGCACTGCAGGCAAAAAAACGTGCAAAGAAGCGATGATCGCCGATGCAGGCCTGCCCGACAGCGGAACGCCGCTCGTAGCTGTAATCAGCAGGCTCGTAGCTGCAAAAGGCATCGACCTCATACGCGGCACAATGGATGGTCTTCTCGGCGGCCGCGATTTTCAGCTCATCATACTTGGCACTGGTGACTATGAATACGAAGATTACTTCAGATATCTTGAGTCAAAATATCCAGACAGAGTCAGAGCATACATCACGTTCAATTCCTCTCTGTCGCACAAGCTCTATTCAGCGTCAGACATATTCCTGATGCCGTCAAAGACAGAGCCATGCGGCCTGTCACAGATGATCGCTATGCGCTACGGCACAGTGCCGGTGGTCAGAGCGACAGGCGGCCTCAGAGACTCTGTACTCGACTGCACGCTCGGCGACGGAACAGGTTTCGTATTCGAAAACTACGATATGGCTTCGTTTGCCGACGCTATGCTCAGAGCGCTCGCTCTCTATAACGACAAAAGCAGCTGGAACGCACTCGTTAAACACGACCTCAAGCAGGATTTCAGCTGGAAAAAATCAGCACTCGAATACGTGAAATTATACGAACGCACAGCCCAAAAATAAAATCACTCATCTGCGCCGGCTCCGCCGGCATATGCGGCCGCCCGTATGAATACGGCCGCAGGTGTGCCTGCGAGGGCTCGCATATCTCGCTTTTACTTAATTTTCATCTATTTGAACCGGCTGACGGCGCATCGTAGCGCGTATTACATAAAGGGAAAAAGGAAAGAGATAATCATGACAAAGGAAAAATTCAGAGAAGAGCTCGATGACATTCTTCTGAATAACTTCAATACGGTTTTTGACGAAGCAGGACCAAAAGAGCTTTATCAGGCCATGGCCGAGATCGTGCACAAGCAGCTCAAGCGAAAAAAATGGAAATACAGTCAGAAGCGCATACAGGAAGAGCGTGAAAATGACGACCGGAAAAAAGTCTACTACATATGTATGGAATTTCTGATGGGTCAGTCGCTAAAAAACAATCTCTTTAACCTCGGCGAAGACAAAATGGCTGAAGAGCTCATAAACGAACGCGGGTTCGACATCGGAGACATATACGACTGCGAACCTGACGCCGGTCTCGGAAACGGAGGTCTCGGTCGGCTCGCTGCATGCTACATGGATGCTCTCACAACTCAGGGGTACGATGCCACCGGTTTTTCAATCTGCTACGAATACGGCCTTTTCGAGCAGCGCATCGTTGACGGATGGCAGGTTGAAATGCCTGACAACTGGCTGCCAGGCGGCCGTGTATGGCTTGAGATACATCCGGAGGACACATTCAGAGTCGAGTTCTACGGTAAATACAAGGAGGTGTGGTCGGATCACGGCATGAGACCTGTTGTTGAAAATCCTGAGGTCGTCGAGGCAGTGCCTTACGACATGTATATTTCAGGATACGGTAGCAAGGCTGTAAACACGCTGAGACTGTGGCGCGGCACCAATACTCAGGACTTCGACATGACATCGTTCAATAACGGCGACTTCACCAGAGCTTTCCAGCAGGCCAGCCGCGCATCGCTTCTGTCCAAGGTACTATACCCCGCCGACAACATAGTCGAAGGAAAGACGCTGCGGCTCAAGCAGCAGTATTTCATGGTTTCGGCATCATGTCAGAACATCGTGAGAAACCACATAAGGCTCTATGGCACGCTCGACAATTTCGAACAGAAGGTTTCTATCCACATAAACGACACCCATCCGGCGCTCGTAATCCCAGAACTCATGCGCATATTTATAGACGAGCATCTCATGGAATGGGATGCCGCGTGGGAAAAAGTTGTGAAGACTGTATCTTATACAAATCATACCGTACTCGCCGAGGCGCTTGAAAAGTGGAACGACAATCTCGTTGAAACGGTGCTCCCGCGCATATTCGTGATAATAAAAGAGATAGACCGCCGTTTCAGGGAAGATATGGAACAGATCTTCCCCGGAGACGAAAACAAGATAAACAGCATGGCACCTGTCGGCAGGAACATGGTTCACATGGCAAACCTGAGTGTTATCGGCTCTCACCGTGTAAATGGAGTTTCAGCACTTCACTCTGAAATCCTAAAGAACAGTCTCTTCCATGATTATTATATGACTTGGCCTGACAAATTCACGAATGTGACGAACGGCATCGCATATCGCAGGTGGCTCTGCCAGTCAAATAGAAGGCTCTCTGACTTGATAACAGAATGTATCGGCGAGAGCTGGAAGACAAACGGCGCGGAGCTGAATAAATTCGCTGAATTCAGCAGTCACCGCGCAGTTCAGGAACGCGCTGAACAGATAAAAAAATACAACAAGGTCCGCTTTGCCGACAGAGTACTCAGACAGACGGGAAAAGAAATAAATCCTGATTCCCTCTTCA
Organism: uncultured Eubacteriales bacterium; assembly: GCA_902796965.1. Taxonomy (GTDB): domain Bacteria; phylum Bacillota; class Clostridia; order Peptostreptococcales; family Anaerovoracaceae; genus RUG708. The sequence continues at coordinate 45,080 of CADBRA010000002.1, forward strand.
TCGTGCAGGCTAAAAGACTGCACGAGTACAAGCGCCAGCTGCTCAATGCCATGAGAATCATCTCGCGTTTCATCCATCTGCGTGACGATCACAATTACATAGACCGTCCTGAAACATACCTGTTTGCGGCAAAAGCCGCTCCGAACTATTACATGGCGAAAGAGATCATACGGCTCATATGCAAGCTCGCCGAGGAGATAGAGCATGATCCTGTCATCTCTAAGAAGCTGCGCGTCGTCTTTCTTGAAAACTACAGCGTATCGATGGCCGAGCACATGATGCCTGCCGCCGACATATCGGAGCAGATATCTCTCGCAGGCAAGGAAGCGAGCGGCACAGGCAACATGAAGCTCATGATTAACGGAGCGATAACTATAGGAACGCTCGACGGCGCAAATGTCGAGATGCACGAAGCTGTCGGAGATGATAACATATTCATATTCGGACAGCGCACAGAAGATGTCATGAGAAATTTGAGAAACGGATACGACGCGGCGGCTATGGCGGAAAGCGACCCCGAGATAAAGGCAGTTATCGCCGAGATGAGGAAGGGCTTTGCCGGAACGAGCTTTGACGACATAGCAGACTACCTGACTAAGCCATCATACAGCATAGCAGACCCGTATATGTGCATCATGGATTTCAAAGACTACTGCAGGGCACACGACGATATACAGAAATCATACGAAAACCGCGCACTCTGGAACAGCATGTCGATCATCAATATAGGCAAAGCCGGCAGATTCTCAGCTGACCGCAGTGTGCGCGAATATGCAGACGATATCTGGCACACGAAGCCTGTTTCCATACAGTGCGGGCACGAAGACTTCTGATAAACATATCGTGAGGCGTAATCAATACGCATTGGAGCACCACGGCATCATGTTCGTCTGCATAATGTAATGCGGCATTGCGATGCCGTTTTTCGATTTTAAATAAAAAATTAAACACGTCTCGAGCACTGAGGAAGTTCCGGCTTCAAAAACAAAGTATTAAATCGGGGCAGTTCACAACAGTACGCAAAAAACCCTCGCCGATGGACAGTTCCATAAGTGAGGGTTTGCTTTATTCATAAACATATGCTGATTTGCAGCACGGCCGTTTTATGCCGCTCTGATTTCATAAGAAGAAAATGCCCGTTATAAAATTATACAGCCATGTTACCTGAGGTGTCAGTATATAATCCGTAAGATTAAATACGATTATCAGCAGCAGAAACATAGGTCCGAGCTGATAAAATCTCGGATACCAGCGCTTTGTATCAAGTTTAAATATCTGCGTGATTATTCCGAAACCGTCGAGCGGCGGCAGCGGAATAAGGTTGAACAGCATAAGTACTATATTGATCTGGAGCATGCCGATTAATATCTGCCATATGACGGTTCCGACTGAAGTCGCTATGAACTGCGGCGCAGCAGTATATACTATCTTCATAACAGCTGCCGATGCGAATGCCACGACAAGATTCATGAAAACACCTGCGAACGACACGAGCATCTCATCTCTGCGTCTGTGTTTATAATATGATGGATTTATCTCTACAGGCTTGCCCCATCCAAACCCGAGCATCAGCAGGCAGACGAAACCTACTATGTCAATGTGCGCCGCCGGATTAAGTGAAACTCTGCCCTGAAGTGACGGCGTAGGATCGCCGAGCTTTTTCGATACCCACGCGTGCCCAAACTCGTGGAACGATAACCCAACGAGAATGCCCGGCAGAATTATCAGCCTGCCGATGATATAACTCATTACTGAATTCATTTAATGATTTTCCTCCGTAAAAAAGCATCGTCAGTTCCGGCGGATACCGGCAAGACAAGATCTGTACAGCTTTTCTACTTCTTTTGTGTGTTCCACAGCATCAGAAAATATCTTTCTGCCGTCATGATTTATGAAATCATCGAGAATCATGCTGTGATATTTTTCAAATATATCAAGCGACTTATTGAGTTCAAGTGTAAGCCACACATCATGAAGATCCCTGCAGCTGGCCATGAAATATTCGAGAAGCCTTTCCACGTAAAGATTATGGCATGAATTTATTATCTCGCGGTGAAACCTCACATCGAGCTTTCTGAACGTGCTGGGCTTTACATATTCGCCGTCGCGGAAGCGCATGAGAGTTTCTTTAAACTCATCATGCACAATCTTCACTCTCTCGATATCACTTTCATCAGCCCTCTGGGCTGCAAAGCTCATCAAAACCGGCTGAAGAAGTTCTATCGTTTCGAACATCTCTTTCTTTTTCTCATCTTCATCATCAAATTTTATTCCGAGAGGATCCTCAGGCATGCCAGGATTTTCCTTTACGAACGTACCGCTTCCGCGTCGGATCTCGAGAATATTTTTCGAGCATAATATCTTTACGGCTTCTCGCACGGTCGTTCTGCTTATTCCAAAGAACTGAGTCAGCTCCGCTTCTGTGGGAATTTTGCTGCCCGGCTTGTACTGCTTATTAATCATATTATACAATTTATCAGCCGTCTGCTGAGAAAGTGAACTCCTTGCCATAATTAATTCCTCTTTTCTGACACTGTAAACTCAGTTATTATATATTACCCGGAAAAATATCTCAAGAACAGATAAATTCAATTAAAGCACAAAAAGACGGACTTCAGCGGATCTGTTTTCTTTTTATTCCAGATGTTCGCTGCGTTAAAATCATTTTGAATTCAGATATTAGAAAGCGCAGCTGCACAAAGCAGCCGCGCTTCTACACATTGCAGTTTAAAATCTGCTTTTCCGGAAACTCCGGTTACGAGAGTCACCGGATCAGCAGATAATTTTTTAACTATATGTCGCCGTGAGCCGCGGCCATTTTCTTCTTGAGGCTATCTGGATACGGGAACTCGTCAGGAACAGGCCAGTCCGCGATATCGTGCATCCACGCTGCTCTTCTGCAGAACTCGTCGTGGGCGAGCGGCAGAGGAGGATGACTCAGCCATTTAGGATCGAATATCTTCTTCAGGCCGAGGATCCAGTTGTGATAATTCGGTCCATAAGCCGGACCCGTCAGATAAAGCGGCTGATGCGAGCTAAGCAGAGCAGGATAAGCTCCATTTCTGACATTCATCTTTGCACTGTCCACATAGAATTGATCCATTCCATTTGTATCTTCGCGCTGGTCCCAATAAATCAGATATTCATAATATCCCAGGTGTCCCATCTCGCATGACTGGAACCATCCCAGATCCTTACAGTCAGGCATGAGAGGCGGTGTGTACTTGTCCTTCAGATCTCTGTAGTTAGGTCCCTGCTTGAATGCCTGATCAAACGAATCCATTACATAATCTACCGATACATAAGAACCTGTCATAAGCCACATTCCGGCTGAATCTGCATTCTTGAACCACGATTCGTCAGAAGGCTTTGTTCTCCTCTCTTTGCCACCCAGCTCAGTTATTATATCAGTCAGAACATTGTAATCGTAATCGAACTGTTCCTCAGATGTAAATCCTATTATCATTACTCTTACCAGGAAGAAATTCGCGACTGACTCCTCTGTCTCCTTGAGCCATAGATCCCAGAACTCCTCCTTGCAGCTCGCCTTTGCGATCGCTCTCCAGAACGTAGGAACCTTTGTAATAGCTCCTCCTACTTCAGCATTTCCCAGCATTATGTGCGCGTCCTCTATCGACTTGAGGCTCGGCATAGTAAAGTTTATCCATTTAACTCTCTTTTCAGGGAGCTTAAGCGATGTGTCAGGCGAAACGCCCTGCATCTCAGGCACTACAGGCTGGAACGGCAGCGTCTTTATCGCCATTTTAGTGCATATTCCGAGACATCCGAGAAGCCCCGTATATCCTCGCAATATTCCTCTTAAGTCAGGACCTATGCCTTCGCCCCAGAACGGATCGTCGCTGTCTGCGAGCGAACCGAATTTTACGATTTCTCCGTCAGGCATTACCATCTCGAGACCGAGAATTCTGCGCTGCGGAAGACCGACTCTGAAGCTGAGAGGAGACCAGCCGTCGTTCAGCAGATTTGCAACTGCTGAAGTCTGTGCTCCGCCTCCGCCTACTACTACATATGCTCCGTGCTCGAAGCATTCCTGCTGAATCTGTGAATAGACGACGCCAGGTTGAACTGTGATGAAGAAGTGCTCTGCGTCGATTTCAAAATCGCGCATCCGCTTCATGTCTATGATGAGCTCGTCATCAAGATGAGGATGAGACCTCGGCCCGTAAAATCCTGTAGAATACGGTACGAAAGCGAGATCATAGCGGGCACAGATTTTGACTATTTCCTGAACGTCTTTTGTCGTACGCGGCATGCATATCGCTCCCGGAAGCCTCGTCATGACTCTCTCATATCCTGTACCGCTCTCGTATCCGCCCGGGCCCGAACGATATCCCATGCAGTCAGCAGGATCATCAGTGATATTGGCTTCGCCTACAACTGCTTTTATTGCTTCATAAGCATATTTGTTGATACTCATAGCGGCCTCCCCTTATTTAACTGCCATCGCAAGAAGCTCTGCGATATCGAGAACATCTATCTTTTCACCGTCTCTGGCGGCTGTCTCGCTGAAGTTGCTGAGACACCACGGACATGCTGAAACGACCGTTCCTGCCCCAACGAATTTTACTTCTTCTATTCGGTCTCGCGCTGCGTTTTCAGCCATCTCCGGAAATGCCTGTTTCGCACCTCTTCCGCCGCCGCAACATAGAGCGTTCTCTTTTTTACGCGGCATTTCTGCAAAATCGATTCCCGGAACAGCATTTATCAGTTCTCTCGACTGATCATACAGACCGCTCTTTCCTCTTCTTCTGTCGAGCCGCGGCTCGATGCATCCCATCCAGCCTCTCTTGCCTTCGTACGGCTCCCACGGATCACACGTTTTGCTGACGTTGCATGAATCGTGATATGTGATCCTCCTGTTTACAGGCTCTGTAAGCTTAAGTTTTCCTTCAGCAAGCGCTTCGTCAGCAACCTCTATGAAGTGCTTTACTTCGAATCCGAGTTCATCTGTTCTGATTCCGAGCAGCTTAGGATAATCGACTTTCCACATGCGGTAGCACTCAGCGCATCCAGTCATGAGCACCCTGGCCCCCGACTCCTTGACTTTCGCAATATTAGCCTCCGCGATCTTCTTCGCCGTATCAAGATCTCCGACCGAGAACGGAATATTTCCGCAACACGTCTCATCTTTCATGAGCATATACGGAACATCTGCACTCTGCAGAACCTTTGTGATCGCTTTCGGAACTGACTGGTTTACATAAGATGAAGAGCACCCTACAAAATATATGATGTCGGCCTTTTCAGCCGGATTGACATCAGCATCCATCCATCCGTTTCTGTCAGCTGACGCACCATAACAGTTTCCTGTTTTTTCTATCTTTTTGATGATATCCTTGTGTACAGGCAGAGGACCGGCGCCTTCTTTAACAGCTCTGACCCTCATTGCTTCAAGAGTCAGATCGACTTCCAAATCCAGGTTTCTCTTGCAGCCGACATCACATGCTCCGCAAAGTGTGCACGCATATATTATCTCAAGCAGGTGATCAGACCATTCAACTTTTCCGTCCAGCATCCCGAGGCCGATTCTCATCTTGCCGGCGGCACAGTATGAATCAAATTCTTTCCACAGATTGCTCGGACATCTTACAGAATGATGAACACCCGGCATATATGTATGGTCAACCCAATAGCATCCCTTGCATTTGATGCAGTGCTGCATGTCGTAGCGAAAATTGCCGAGGTCATTTATATCCAGCGCAAAAGGCTCTTCAGGGGTGTCATAGCGGTCCGTATGATTCTTATCTATTACAGACATTTCTAATCTCCTTTTCGTATTAATTCACATTTTCTCTTCACAAATCACAGCATATGTGCTGCAGCCCGGCATCCTAAAAAAAACATCATGCCGCCGGCCGCACACTTTCACTTAGAAGCAGACATTGCCGGGATTCATAATATTGTTAGGATCGAACAGATTCTTTACCTTCATAAGTGCGGCTTTGTACGACGCTGCTTTCTGATAAAGCTCACCACCCATGTCGCCGTAAGGTCTTGTAAAGTACGCGCCGGCCGCATGAAGCGCCTTGAACATCTTATAGTAAATATCGTAAATTTCCGCGTCAGCGCCGTCGGCGGAGCCGTCGTACATAAATGTGAATTCGAGCTGGCACGCTCTGTTGTGCTCTATCGGCTGCTCATAGATGCCGATGCTCTCGAACGGATATCCGTTTTTAGATGCCACATCTCTGACTATATCTATGAATTCAGGAACTCGCTCCGGTCTTGCGATGAAGAACAGATCCTGATAATTTCCTGCAGGAACCGCCTTCCAGTACGTCTTTTCAGCCGGCCACGGATTTCTCAATATCTGTTTGAGCTTGTCCGCCGCCTGCGGGAATCCAGGCATCCCGTCCGTCAGCCTGATGTCAGGATATTCGTGCCTTATTACATCGCTCAGGAAATGCTCCTCATAAGCAATCTTCTCCTCAGGTCTTCTGATCAGCCCGCTGATTATGAATGCCAGCGTGTACTTCGGCAGCGTTTTTCTGAGTTCTTCGAATTCTTCTCTTGTATCAGCCAGAATCGCAGCGAAATCAACATTATTGAGTATCACGAATTCCTGACCGATTCTTCTCGGCATGATTCTGAAGAGGAATTTCTCAACATAATCCAGGTCATCAAACGGAGCGAATTTTATCTTGTCGATCAGCGGAATGCTCTGGATCTTGAGCGACATCCACGTAACTATGCCCATCGTTCCTTGAGCTCCCTGGAGAAGTCTGTAGAAGTCAAGACCCGGACCCGCAGGGTTGGCGCCCTTTGCATAAGCGTAAGGGAATTTCGGTGCGCTCGCCGAACCGGTGCGGAATATACTGCCGTCAGGGAAAACGACTTCCATCGACTGAACAGGCTCGCCGTAATCGTAAACCGTATTCGTAATTACCTCGCGTTCGAGATGATCTGTCAGAACAGATCTGTCTCCGCGCGGCGCAAGCGGCATTACGACTCTCATGCCCTCAGCAGCCAGTGTATCAGTAAGTTTCTTCCATGAAACACCGGCTCCGAATCTTACGCATCTGTTCGTCTTGTCGATCGAGAATATCTCATCGAATCTTCTCATATCGACTACAACTCCTCCCTGTTTTGGAACTGTCGAACCATAGAGGTGAACAGGCGAGCTGACAGGAATAAGCGGAATATTGTTTGCATTAGCCCATTTGACGATTTTGCTGACTTCTTCTGTCGTTCCCGGACGGACAGCAGCCTCAGGAGCGCCGCCTCTGACAAGGCTCAGATCGGACGAATAGCTGTCCAGTACCGCCTGATCGGAAATCACATTTTCTGAACCTGCTATTTCCGCCAGATCTTTCAAAATATCCATGTTTTCCTCCTTTTATAATCTTCTACATCCGCACGCTGCTGCACGAAAAATACGTCAGGAGCATATGCGCGGCACACAGCGTTATTTCCCGAACACCATCGTCTGTGAATCATCCGCTTATAAAAAGCATCTCCGGAAATATAACAGGGCCAGTAAAAATTTTCCGTTCGTTTTTTCTGCTTGACATTATATCTAATTGATAATTCATTAAACGTATGATGTATTACTTTGTAGCCTTATTATATGTTCTCAGATAAAATTAGTCAATAAAAAACTATGTATACATACGATCATTTCTTTCGTCCGCTCCGCGGACAATTCTGAAAACACAGACCGAGTATGTATGCTTAGCTCAATCTTTCGGCGGCCCATTCCTGGCAGATCAGCCTGCCTATCAACCAAAACTGCTGCCAAATGCCATGCTTTAGGTCCAACGGGTAAGCACAGCATATATGCTCAATTTTCCGCTGTCAGACGGCGTGCTGGACAGCTGCGCCACACCGGTCTCATGGCCGCAGCTTTATCTGGAGCATGCGCTGCTGCATCACTGCATCAACGTCATGACACGGCAGAGCCGCACGGCTGCAGCATTCGCCTGATAAAAAAGCGGCACACGCATCGGGTTTTCCCGACACATGTGCCGCTCCTGTTTATGAAAAAATCAGAAATAAAAATTATTTTATTTTATCTCGAAGCCATCCTCAGTGAAAATTCCGGCATCCATGAGTGCAGGGCCGCCTTCCGGAATGATGAAATCTATATCGCTCATGTCCAGAATCTGTGTCTTAAGATCAACGCCCGGCGCGATCTCCTCCAGCACCATGCCTTCTTTCGTAACTCTTATAACAGCTCTTTCAGTAATAATCAGATAACTGTCATGATTTTTAAGATATTGCTGTCCATCGAATGAAACTTTGGCGCATTTTTTGATGAACTTCTTGAACTGGCCTTCTTGAATGATGTTTAGCTTTCCATCCTTTATCTCTTCCTTAAGGCCCTTTGCCGAATATGTGCCCATGAACACAACCTTTCTTGACGAAGACGATATATCCGTGAATCCGCCTATCCCCGTCAGATGTCCGTTCAGATGACTCGTATTCATCGAACCGCTGCTGTCGACTTCACTGAATCCGAATATTCCTATGTCCAGATTTCCTCCGTCAAAAAATGAGAAATGTATCCCGCGGTCTGTAAACGACTCAGGGTTATAATGCGCTCCAAAATCTCTGCCCTGAGCCGGCACGCCGCCTATAACTCCCGTCTCGGAAATCATGTTTACGTACTTGCCCTTTCCGCACTCCTCAAGTATCGAAGGCACATTCTGAGGCATACCGAGTCCGAAGTTTGCGTTGCAGACCTCCGGCACCTCGAGTGCTGCGCGCCTGGCAATGACTTTCTGAGGATTGAGCGGCATAATTTCATTGTTTTTTTTCATAGAGACTATCTGTTCGCCCGTGAACGCGGGATTGAAATCCTCTCTGTGGAATCTCGCCATCGTCTGCGGCACATCTTCAGGGTGCTCCTCAACAACGATATAATCGACATAAATGCCAGGCACCTCAACCATTCTCGGATGAATTTCATTAAGGCCTGCAATCTTTTCGACCTGCGCGATTACAATCCCTCCATTAGTCTTTACGGCCTGCGCTGCAGGAAGCATGCCCGGCCTCATAGTCTCCTTTTCACAGCTCAGATTTCCGTGCGAATCGGCCGTCGTGGCTCTGAGCAGACATACATTGAATTTAGGAGCTTTATACCAGAGATACTCCTCGCCCTCGAAATCAGAAATATATTTTACGAAGTCCTCGCCTTCTTCTTCAGTCAGCTTGTTAAGCTTTCCGCCGCCGTACCTTGCATCCATAAACGTACCAAGACCGACCTTTGAGAGTACACCAGGCATGCCTCTTGCCGCCTCACTCGTCGCCTGCATCATCGGCCCGAGCGGGAACATATAACCCTGAATCTTATTTTCCTCTATCAGCCTGCCCATACCCGGAGCAACGCTGACATAAGCCGAAATCGACCTCGTCAGAAGCCCTTCTATGCACCATGCTTCTTCGCCGAGCTGATCGAACTTGAAGTCACCCATGCCTGACGACCTGAAGCTCGTAATTCCCGCCGGATGTTTCTCTTCGATGTATCTGTCGCGTATAGCATTGACAAGCTCATTCGGATAGCACACCATGCCGTCCGCGGCGAAAATGATAATAGAGCCGTCTTCCACTTTTTTTGCAGCCTCAGCAGCACTGACAATTTTAGCCATATGACTGTTTTCCTCCATATTTTACCGTATCAACAGCACGAAAATCATTTACTGACCCCGATATACAGCCGTGCATTTCATGATAATTGGCGTTAAGCAGAATACTTATACATATGTTATAAGTTAACTAATAAACAAATGCAACATATAATTAGTATAACAAATAAAAATGACGGATTGCGTCCGCTCACGCGGACACTGCGCGCAGGATTCCGAGTTGCATACGGCACACAGGAGGGATTGCACGGTCGTGACTGAGTCAGGCCGGCAGAC
>CADBRA010000003.1 GCA_902796965.1 uncultured Eubacteriales bacterium
CACATAAAGACATAAAAAGACCTGATATGAGCCTTTCATACGCTGGCGGCACAATACACACATATATTGGCACTTTGCACAAATGCTGTTGGAATGCATGCTGGTGTACCAGAGCTGAACAGACATGAGGACTCCTGCTTCAATCATTGCCATTAAAAATGATAGGAGGCACACGCATTACCTGATCGCCTGTGTGCTCATTATCCTGTGCGCTACTGATAGATAAAAATATACATACCGAGATTCCTTATGACATAACCGGAAAACTTATGACTGTGCTGATTTTGTCCGCGGAGCGGTCGTAAGAAAAAAGCGCGCTGCCTGATGAATGACAGCGCGCCCCGGGAAGAAAATTCTTTCCCGGAAGGAGTTAATGATGGCTATATTATTCCATGCTCGCCTGAGGTCAGGCACAGCTTCTATGAAAATATTTATCTTTATTTCAATATTAGAATATCGATTCAGGCGATTCCGCGAGTCTCTTGTAAGTCGTGTAACGCTGTTTAGCATCTGCTTCCGACTTTGCGAAAAGCTCATCGACAGTGTCAGGGAATGCCGTAGTAAGCTGAGCATATCTGACCTCGCTCATGAGGAAGTCCCTGAAGCTTGCAGTCGGCTCCTTGGAATCGAGTATGAACGGATTCTTTCCTTCTTTTTTGAGATCAGGGTTGAATCGGTACAGATGCCAGTAGCCGGCTTCCACGGCATCCTTCATAACTTCCTGTGCCTTGTTCATGCCCTTCTTGATGCCATGGTTGATGCAAGGCGAATAAGCGATGATGAGCGAAGGACCGTCGTACGCCTCGGCTTCCTTAACCGCCTTGAGAACCTGGTTTCTGTCGGCGCCCATGGCTACCTGTGCAACATATACGTAGCCGTATGCCATGGCCATGAGTCCGAGGTCTTTTTTCTTAGTCTTTTTGCCTGAAGCTGCGAACATCGCAATAGCGGCTGCAGGTGTCGCCTTTGACGACTGTCCGCCTGTGTTCGAATATACTTCTGTGTCAAATACGACAACGTTGACGTTTTCGCCTGAAGCAAGCACGTGATCAAGTCCGCCGTAACCTATATCATAAGCCCAGCCGTCACCGCCGAACAGCCAGATGCTGCGCTTCGCAGCATAATCTTTTCTGTCGAGTATGTCTCTTACTACATCAGCTGCCTCGCCTTTAACATCTGCCGACTCCAGAAGGCTGAGATACTTCTGTGCCACAGGATAATTTGCCTCGCGGTCATCAAATGTTGCGAGATATTCCTCTGCAGCGGCTTTGCATTCTGCAGAGACATCCATGGAAGCGAGCTTCTCTGTGTCAGCCTTGACTTTGTCGCGAAGCTGTCTGTTAGCTGAAGCGATGCCGAGACCGAATTCTGCATTGTCTTCAAACAGTGAATTGCCCCATGCTGGTCCCTTGCCCTCTGAATCGTGAGTATAAGGCGCTGACGGATACGATGCTCCCCATATAGACGAGCAGCCTGTTGCATTGGCAATGATCATGTCATCACCGAACAGCTGAGTTACGAGCTTGGCGTATGGAGTTTCGCCGCAGCCGGCGCATGCTCCTGAGAATTCGAAATATGGGCATCCGAACTGGCTGTTCTTTACATTATCTGCCGGTATGAAGCGCTTTTCGGCAGTCTTATCAGCAGCATATTCCCAGTTCTCGATCTGATCTTCTGACTCGGCGATAGGCTTGAGAACGAGAGATTTCGGATTTGATGGGCAGACATCAGCACAAACGCCGCATCCGAGACAGTCGAGCGGTGAAACCTGTATTCTGAATTCGAATTTGCCCTTGAGTTTTGCGCCCTTGGCCGGAACAGTATCAAATCCTGCAGGCTTTTTGTCGAGTTCATCTACTGGAACGAGTACTGGTCTGATCGCCGCATGAGGGCAGACAAACGAGCACTGGTTGCACTGAATGCACTTGTCCGAAGTCCATCTTGGAACATTTGTCGCTACGCCGCGCTTTTCATAAGCAGCTGTGCCTGAAGGAAGAATTCCGTTGATATCCTCGGTGAATACACTGACAGGCAGGTTATTACCCTCCTGTCTTGATATAGGATCCAGAACATTCTTGATAAAGTCAGGAACATTTCTCTCCTTCTCAGGTTCATCGGCTGCATCAGCCCATGCTGCAGGAATTTCTATCCTTCTGAATTCCTCGGCTCCTCTTTCTACAGCTACATTGTTCATTGCAACGATATCGTCGCCCATGAAACCATAGTTGTCAATTACGGCTTCCTTGAGATATTTAACAGCATCATCTAAAGGAATTACCTTTGACAGCGCAAAGAACGCCGACTGCATGATCATGTTGATCCTGTTTCCGAGTCCGATTTCTTCACCGATTTTTACTGCATTGATCGTGTAGAAATTGACTTCTTTAGCGGCCAGTTCTCTCTTCATTTTCCCAGGAAGATGCTTGTCTAACTCATCTTCGTCCCAGATACAGTTGAGCAGGAACGTTCCGCCCGGTTTAAGATCCTTGAGCATGTCATATGTGTTTACGTATGCCGGATTGTGGCATGCTACAAAGTTTGCCGTATGTATGAAATATGTAGATTTAATAGGATTCTTTCCGAATCTCAGATGCGAAATAGTTATGCCGCCTGATTTCTTTGAGTCGTATTCGAAATAACCCTGAGCGTACATGTCTGTGTTGTCGCCTATGATCTTGATGGCGCTCTTGTTTGCGCCGACAGTTCCATCTGAGCCAAGACCCCAGAACTTGCACTGGATTGTGCCCTCTGTATCTGTATTGAAACCCGGAACCGGAGTCAGAGACTTGAACGTAATATCATCGATGATACCTATTGTGAAGTCTTCTATCTGCGAATCGGATTCCAGATTCTTGTAAACTGCTGCAATCTGGTCAGGAGTAGTATCCTTTGAGGCGAGTCCGTATCTGCCTCCGATGACTTCAGGCGCGTTTTCTGTCCCGTAGAGCACGCTTCTGACATCAAGGAGCAGCGGTTCTCCTGATGCTCCCGGCTCTTTTGTCCTGTCGAGAACAGCTATTCTCTTGCACGATTTCGGGAGCACACTCAGGAAATGTTTTGCTGAAAACGGTCTATACAGTCTTACCTTAATAGCTCCGACTTTCTTTCCTTCTTTTGTAAGCTTGTCTATTACTTCCTCGATAGTCTCACATACTGAACCCATCGCCACGATCACATACTCGGCATCAGGAGCGCCAATATAGTCAAACGGCTTATAGTGTCTGCCTGTAGCCTTGCCTATCTCATCCATGTAATACGCTACGATGTCAGGAATAGCTTCATAATGCTTGTTCTGAGCTTCTCTGCCCTGGAAATAAATATCCGGGTTTTCTGCAGTTCCGATTTCCTTAGGGTGATCCGGACTGAGCGCCTTTGCCCTGAATTCAGCAAGAGCCTCTCTGTCGAGCAGCTTGTCAAAGACATCATAATCTATAGTCTCGATCTTCTGGATTTCATGTGATGTGCGGAATCCATCGAAGAAATGCAGGAAAGGAGCAGATGCCTTTATCGCTGATAAATGTGCCACACCTGCGAGATCCATAACTTCCTGTACGGATGCCGAAGCGAGCATAGCGAAGCCGGTCTGGCGCGTAGCCATGACATCAGACTGATCACCGAAAATGCTCAGCGTATGAGTCGAAACAGCTCTGGCCGAAACGTGGAAAACACCCGGCAGACATTCAGCTGCTATTTTGTACATATTCGGTATCATAAGGAGAAGTCCCTGTGAAGCCGTATAAGTTGTAGTGAGCGCACCGGCTGCCAATGATCCGTGAACCGCTCCGGATGCTCCTCCCTCGGACTGCATCTCGACTACTTTTACCTCCTGACCGAAAAGATTCTTTTTGCCCTTTGCGGCCCAGTCATCTGTAAGTTCAGCCATGACTGAAGACGGAGTGATCGGATAGATCGCTGCCACTTCAGTGAATGCATATGAGGCATATGCCGCGGCGGTGTTGCCGTCCATGGTCTTCATCTTTTTCTCAGACATCATTAACTCCTTTGATTCAGCTGTTTTAATAACGAAAAAAAGCTAAAACGAGAAGGCTTCATCTAACAAAAGACGAGCGCCTGAACGCCCGTGCTTTAAGATGTATGCTAACCCATCTGCTTACATTCCTTCTCGGAATTTGTCTTTTATCATAGTTTAATACTGTGCAGTAGTCAAACATGTACGGGCATGTATACAATATTTTTGCACAAACGTGCATTTTCATGAGCAGCAGCCGGATTCATATTTGTTCAATCATTCTTAAAATATCCTCCGTGCGTTCATCAAAAACGCATATTCGCATCACGCGCGCTCCGCGCGCAGCGAGGCTGCCTGCTTCGGAAATTCTGTCTACCGGCCTCGGAGAATATATGACAGAACTGCAGAATTCATCATTCGAAACGACTGGAAATTCAGCACCCGTGCGGTCACGGAGTGCCCATGCTCCCTCTCTGCAGTAATGATATCTGTGCCGCGCGCTGCAGCACCTGCCGCAGCTGCCTGCAGCGCGCCACGGATCATATAATATGCTGCCTGTCGGACAGTGCTCCGTGTACATCATCGGAATTCTGCCATAAACCGTAACGCTGCATGGGACGCCTGCCCAGTCAAAGCGGAATCTGTCGCGGGCGCCCGGTTCCTCAGCTATTGCCGCGGATATCATGCCTCTATCAGCCCAGTATGTAACAGATACAGAGTTAAGAATATTCATGTTGAGATCAAGAGAAAACGGAACTCCGGCTTTGTCGGCGCAGTAAACGTGTGACGGATTCTGTACTTTTACAGCCCTGATGATTCCTCTGTCATGAAGCTGTCTTAGCCCTGTAACCAGGACGTCGATTTCAAAGTCTGACAGCCTGTGAGTGACAGCCGGAAGAACGGCCTCGGCCACTCCGTTCACAGACGCGGCTGCGCTGATGACAGCGCTGTCGGCCTTTTCGCCTGTGAGCAGCACACTGGGAACAGCAAGTGAGATTCTACCGCGCTGCTCTTCAGTAAGATCACTTAAAGCGGCTGCAGCAGCTGCAATCCTGTCTGCCGCGCCCGGCACATCATAAAAATAAAGTTCGATGCCGGGCGCCCGCTCCGCTGCGCGTTCCTCTGCTTCGTCATCAACGGTATACCTGCTGCGTTCAATCGAACGCCCGAATTTTTCCCTGCGTTCCTCAGCGAAGCGCGCACACTCTGCCTCCGCTTCTTCTCCATCGGACGGATGAAGTGCGTCTGTTCTCTGTTTCGTAAGTTCATTCAGCACTTCCCTCCTGAGCGAGTTTATCATAGCCGCCGGCACAAACGGACTGCCTTTCAGCTCTATTTCGGCTCCCGTGCAGACGTACGGTGTGCCGCCAGTGCGCGCGAGCTTGGTTTTCAGCATGTCTGCGCCGGGCGCATGCTCCCTGGCCTGCTGAAGCAGTTCACTGCTCTTCACAACGCATTTTATGCCTGCAGCACCAGCAGTAAGTGTAAGACAGTTCCCGGTCGCTCCGCTTAAGACAAACTCAACCGGTACAAGCTTTTCATGCTTTTCGGCAATCTCACCGGCCTCACGCATCAGTTCCTTATCTGTAATTTTATATACGGCTGATCCCGCCGAAGGTATACCATTGTCAATTCTCAGATCACCGGCCTCAACGATCATTCCCTCGCCTGCCGTTTTAACAAGCCGTCCGCTTTTCAGATCGCGAATATATGTAACGATGTTTCCGGCCGATTTGAGACCGTCTCTTATCTCGATTCCGTCCCCGTTGGAAAGTGTATCCTCAAGCTCAATTACAGCGTGACGGCGGATCTTGTCATAGCTTTTCATGCGTCCTGTTCTTATCCCCTGATTCTTAGGAGAACTCCCGGACATCATCTCTCTGCTGTTCGTTCCTTTGAAATATGCATCCGTAAAGCTTCCTCTGCTGTAGATTTGTCTCAGCTTAAGCATGTCTATGTCATACTGCCTGTCAGGAATCTTTTCGCCGCATGCAGCTGC
The DNA here is from genome assembly GCA_902796965.1 of uncultured Eubacteriales bacterium. Classification (GTDB taxonomy): domain Bacteria; phylum Bacillota; class Clostridia; order Peptostreptococcales; family Anaerovoracaceae; genus RUG708. Next base: position 5,970 of record CADBRA010000003.1, read on the forward strand.
GTCGAGGTATTTCCTGTAGATAGATGTAACGACCGCAGTGTACTCGGCCGATTTCATTCTGCCTTCGATCTTGATGGAATCGACGCCGGCTTCCGCTATTTCATCTATGTGGCCGAGCAGGCACATATCCTTGGGACTCAGCTGATATCCCTGCTCTGTTACAGATTCTCCGTCTTTAAGCATAGTATAGAGCATCCTGCATGGCTGAGCGCATTTGCCTCTGTTGCCGCTTCTTCCTCCGATAAAAGCGCTCATGCGGCACTGACCTGACAGACATATGCATATGGCTCCATGCGCGAATATCTCTATCTCTGTTTCGCCCTTTTCTATGCAAATTTTCCTGATCTCAGGAAATGAAAGCTCACGCGCGAGAACAACGCGGCTCGCTCCTGCGCGCTCGGCTTCCCGAACACCTCCAGCGCTGTATATAGTAGACTGAGTGCTCATGTGCACCGGCAGCTTCGGCAGATATTCGTGAATCAGCGACGCCAGCCCGGCATCCTGAACGATTACCGCATCCGTGCCGTATTTATACAGCTTTGCCGCAAACTCGAGAGCATCACCCGCCTCGTCATCATACAGAAGGATGTTAAGCGCCGCATGTATATCGACTCCATACGTGTGTGCGTAATCTATCGCCCTTCTGAGCTCATCATCATCAAAATTATCTGCTCCGGCTCTTGCATTGAATGATGATCCTCCAAGATAGACTGCGTCTGCTCCTGCGGCTACCGCCGCCCTGAGCTGAGCTTTCCCGCCTGCCGGAACGAGCAGTTCTGGTATTCCAGTCATATATATAACTCCTTAAAAAATAAGGGATGCTTATCGCATCCCATGATCTTGTAAGCGGCCATCAGACTCTGCAGTCTCTGCTGAACAGAGCCATCTATTTAATGATTTCTGTCCTGCGATCAGTCTCTGTCAGGATCGTCAGCCATCGTCGCTACTATTACTGCTTTTATGCTGTGCATACGGTTTTCAGCTTCGTCAAAGACTACAGAATGAGGGCCTCTGAACACTTCGTCCGTAACCTCACGGATATCATATCCTTTTTCCTTCCATGCTGCTGCAGTTCTTGTCTCGAAGTCGTGGAAAGCCGGCAGGCAGTGCATGAAAAGCACATCCGGATTGCCAGTAGCTTCGAGCAGGTCCTCTGTTACCTTAAACGGAGTAAGCATCCTGACTCTTTCCGGTGTCTTGTCTTCTTCTCCCATCGACGCCCATACATCTGTGTATATAACGTCAGCTCCGCTGACAGCGGAAATATCCGATGATACAGTTATTTCGGCTCCCGTTTCCTTAGCAGCTTCCCTCGCTTTTGCGAGAACATCTTCGTCGACCTCAAGTTCATCAGGTCCGAATGCAGCGAAGTCGATGCCCATCTTCGCGCAGCCGTACATCCATGCATATGACATGTTGTTTCTGATGTCGCCGCAGAACACTACCTTGCACTCGTTAAGAGGCTTATCGATATGTTCTTCCATTGTCAGCATATCGGCCAGAATCTGAGTAGGATGATCCACGTCAGTGAGTCCGTTCCACACCGGCACTCCACTGTATTTCGCAAGATCCTCGACAAGCGTCTGTTCAAATCCCCTGTACTCGATGCCGTCATAGAATCTTCCGAGAACTTTCGCCGAATCCTCAACAGACTCCTTTTTGCCGAACTGAGAGCTGTTCTTATCAAGGAACGTCACTCCGGCCCCCTCGTCCATCGCTGCAACCTCGAATGAGCAGCGCGTGCGCGTGGATGTCTTATCGAAGAGCAGAACTATATTCTTGCCTGCAAGCAGATCGCCTTTTATGCCTGACTTTTTCTTTGCCTTGAGTCTGTGTGCCAGATCGAGCATATATCTGATTTCCTCTGTCGAGAAATCCATCAGTGTAAGAAAGCTTCTTCCTCTGAGATCAACCGCCATAATTGCATTTCCTCCTGTTTTTCTATTAAAGTTCACTAATGCCGTCTTCTTTGTCCCTTGACACAGTCTGTTTCTGAATCTTGAATTTTTCCTGCTTTTCTTTTTCAGGTTCCTCAAAATATACTTTCATGAGCTGGTTCGCGAGATATTTCTCGACCGCTGCTCTCATCGAAAGAGTCAGGATCAGTATCAAAACCTCCATGCGCTCATCGTCTTCGATATCTGTATCCTCTATGCGCCGCTTTATCTGAGCAACACTATCGTCGAGTCCGTCAAAAAACTCGATTCTGCTCTTTTCGACAACTCCCTCCGCGATATTGTAAAGCACCTCCGGACTGATTGAATCGTCGTACGCGGAATTAAAGCTGTCTATAAGAGGCTTCATGATCTTGCTGATGTCTTCCATCTTGAAAATACTCCTGAGATAGATGACCATCGCTATCATTACGAGATGCTCTTTTGTGTATTTCTTTCCGTTCGGTCTCGCTATAAGCCCCTTTTTCGCATAGTTGTTGATCGTCGACTTCGTGACATATTTCTCGGACAGTCCTCCGTCGATTCTGTCGAGGAATTTCCTGAAAAATCCTTCGGTCTGATCTATATAGAGATCCATGTCAGGCATCGTGTCGACAGTAATTATTCCGTTCTCTTTTATAAGATTCAGCTGCTGCTTTAAAAATTCTTCGTATCTCATATCTTATCCGCCTTTCGGGTTACTGCTTCATTCTGCTGATTATGTATTTGGTAACCATATTATATGGTTTTTACAGACACCAGTCAATACATACAGATACACTTCCAGCGCTTTGCTGTTTTTTGTCAGCGGAGCTGACACAGGTCCGCCGATTTCATGCGTACTTTTAATCATTCTGATGTACGAGGAGGCCTTTCTCCATAATATTGATAATAGCATGTCTCGAAACGTCCGTTGTAGAGCTTTCTGCGCCTGTCAGGCCTTCTCGGCATCACGGTTTTTTCGAGATTTTTATCTTCTGTTATCACGTAACATGAAAGAGTCTCGTCACCGCCGATCAGTTCAGCGAAATGTTCGTTTATGTTCTCCAGCAGCTTCCGGTCGCCTATTCGCTCTCCGTAAGGCGGATTTGTGATAATGACGGAATACGGCTCCGGCATTTTTTCAATCGTCAGAAAATCAGCCTGTCTGATTTCGATGCAGTCATCGACGCCGGCATCCTCCGCGTTTGCTCTGGCGGCTTCGACGGCTCCGCCGTCAATATCAAATCCCAGTATTTTAATATTCTTGCCGTAATCTATGTCTCTGTATGCGGCTGTGCGTTCTTCTTTCCAGATATCGCTGCCTATTCTGTCCCAGTTTTCAGATGCAAATGTCCTTCCGAGACCGGGAGCAATGTTTCTCTCGTACATGGCGGCCTCTATCGGTATTGTTCCTGAACCGCAGAAAGGATCTATGAGCAGACGTCCGCTTTTCCAGAAGCTCAGCTGCACGAGAGCTGCAGCGAGTGTTTCCTTGAGTGGTGCAGCTACCGGGTGCTGCCTGTAGCCTCTTTTATGCAGTCCGGCACCGCTCGTGTCTATGGTCAGCGTCGCTCTGTCTCTGAGAAGTGTGATCTTCACTGTATATTCAGCTCCGGTCTCAGGGAATATGTCTCTCATGTAGCACTCAGACATGCGCTCGACTATCGCTTTTTTTACAGTCTTCTGATTTGCCGGCTCGCTCCTCAGTCTTGATTTCACAGTCGTGCACTGCACTGTGAATTTTCCGTCTTCTGGTATCCATTCCTCCCACGGCAGCGCTTTTGTCTGCTGAAATAGATCCTCTGATGTTTCCGCGGTGAATTCTCCCATCTTGAGCAGCACTCGGTCGGCACATCTCAGCCTGAGGTTCGATCTCGCTATTCCTCTTTCATCTGTCATATATGTGATCTTTGCGTTTTCCGACTGCGTGATCCTGTATCCCAGTTTTTCTATCTCACGCTTTACGACGGCTTCAAGGCCGAACGTTGCCGTGGCTATCAATTCGATTTTGGACATATACCTGCCTTTCGCGATCATGCGTTACGGCGCCGTTTTTTCCACAAACGCAGAACGGAGCCGCCAAAAGGCTGCTCCGCTCCGAAAAAAACCGCGCGGCTTGGCGCCGTATTAATAATCCTGCTGATTTGTCATCCTGTCAGATGAAAGATTGTGCATGTGGCTGAGTGCCTGGCCTGTTCCGATTGCTACGCAGTTCATAGGCTCATCAGCGATTGTCACAGGAATCTTTGTGCGGTCAGCTATGCGTTTGTCGATACCCCAGAGCAGAGCACCGCCGCCCGTGAGCATGATTCCTGACGAGCTGATATCAGCCGCGACCTCAGGCGGAGTCATCTCGAGAACAGAATGTATGGCCTCGCATATAGTCGTGAGCGATTCATCAAGTGCATCGTAAATTTCCTCTGATGTAACTGTTACAGATACAGGGAGTCCTGTGATCATATCACGTCCTCTGCACTCCATGCTGACGCTCTCTTCTCTCGGGAACGCTGTGCCGATGTTGAATTTAAGCTGCTCGGCAGTACGCTCTCCTATGAAGATTTTATGCACTTTTCTCATATGCTTTATGATCGCATCGTCCAGCTTGTCGCCGGCTATTTTTACTGACTGACTCGTGACTATGCCGCCGAGTGAAATAACTGCGATGTCTGTGGTTCCGCCGCCGATATCTATTACCATTACTCCGTCTGGTCTCATGATATCAAGGCCGGCTCCTATAGCAGCCGCGATAGGCTCCTCCATGAGGTAGACTTCCTTGGCTCCTGCCATGGAAGCAGCTTCACTGACGGCTCTCTTTTCAACTTCTGTCACGCCACTGGGCACACATACCATAATTCTCGGCTTGAAAAATCTGCTCGAGCCGCACGTCTTCTTTATGAAGTACTTGAGCATGCGTTCTGTCGTGTCATAATCAGAGATTACTCCGTCTTTGAGAGGACGTACAGCGATTATATTTCCCGGAGTTCTTCCCAGCATCTGACGCGCTTCTTCTCCTACAGCCAGCACTTCACCTGTGTCCTTGTTGAGAGCGACTACCGATGGCTCATTGAGGACTATACCCTTGCCCTTGATATATATGAGTACATTGGCGGTACCGAGGTCGATACCGACTTCATTTGAAAATGGCATTTGCAACTCCTTTTTATCTATGTAAATAATACTATTTTATCTGCCAGTCTACAGGCTCCAGGCCGTGTTCTTCCAGAAATCTGTTTGTCTGAGAGAAATGTCTGCAGCCGAAAAATCCCTTGTACGCTGATAAGGGGCTCGGGTGCGCCGCCTCTAACACGAAATGCCCCGGATTTGTGATCAGCCTTTTCTTTGATCTCGCATTTGCTCCCCACAGGAGAAACACGATTGGAATATCTCTTTCGTTAAGCCTCTCTATTACCGTATCGGTGAATATCTCCCATCCTTTTCCTCTGTGAGATCCGGCCTGACCTGCTCTGACTGTAAGTACAGTGTTCAGAAGCAGCACGCCGCTTGCTGCCCATTGTTCAAGACAGCCGTGAGGCGGAATTTCAAAACCGATATCGTCGTGAAGCTCTTTGAAAATATTCTGCAGCGACGGCGGAACATCGACGCCCTTCTTCACAGAAAAGCACATTCCGTGAGCCTGTCCGGGTCCGTGATACGGATCCTGGCCCAGTATCACTGCCTTAACACTCCGATACGGCGTCGCTTTTAATGCATTAAATATATCATACATCGACGGGTAAATGGTACGTGTAAAGTATTCTTCTTTTAAAAAATCATGAAGCCTGAGATAATATTCTTTCTGAAACTCTCCCTTGAGAATTTCGTCCCAGTCATTGTTGAACTTAACCATTATTCTTCAGTTCTTCTTTCGTTTTTATTGTTTCGGTTCAGCATCAAACCGGTACCGGCCTGCGCGGACTCCGTCCGCACTGCCCGCGTAGGGGCGGAATATATTTTTGTCTTGGAAATGCTACTCTGCGACCGCTTCCTGTTCTTCTCCCGAAAGCTGTTCCTCTATAAACTTAGCGAGATCCTCTGCTATCGGTCTGATCTTTTCAGGATCCTCGCCTTCTATCATGACTCTCACGAGAGGTTCTGTGCCTGAAGGTCTTACAAGCACTCTGCCTGTGCTGCCGATTTTCTTTTCTGCCTCTGCAACGGCTTCTGCAACAGCCTCATTCTCGTTCCATCTGTATTTCTCTGAATTGCTCACTCTCGCGTTTATGAGAACCTGCGGATAAATCCGCATGGCTCCGGCAAGCTCCGACATTGGTTTACCATAACGCACGTAAGCCTTGAGCAGCTGCAGACCCGAAATCATTCCATCTCCCGTGGATGCAAACTCTCTGAGTATTATATGGCCTGACTGCTCGCCTCCTATTACACATCCCGTCTTCATCATCTCCTCGAGCACGTATCTGTCTCCTACTTTTGTGACATCAACGTCTATGCCGAGTTCTTCAGCTCTTCTGTGGAAACCTATGTTGCTCATGACCGTTACGGTTACTGTGTTTCCGGTGAGTTTTCCCTCGTCTTTGAGCAGCATTTCCATTATACTGATAAGCCTGTCGCCGTCGATGATACCGCCTTTTTCGTCACACGCGATGAGTCTGTCGGCATCTCCGTCAAACGCAAGGCCTGCATCAGCACCTGTCTTCACAACTGCTTCGGCGAGATTCTCAGGATGAGTCGATCCACAGTTATCGTTGATGTTTATTCCATCCGGTTCGCAGTTTATCACAGTAACATCTGCGCCGAGTCCTCTGAACACGTCGCCGGCCACTACGCTCGAAGCGCCGTTTGCGCAGTCGAGAACTATCTTGATGCCGTCGAGTCTTCCGTCTCCGAATGTCGACATGACGAATTTTCTGTACGAATCTAAGGGATTTTCCAGTATCTGCCTAACAGTCCCGATGTGTACGCTGTCTGCTGCATATTTATGCAGCGAATCTGATTTTATGATAGCTTCGATCTCATCCTCAAGCGCATCGTCGAGTTTAAAACCCTCCGAGTTGAAGAATTTTATTCCGTTGAATTTAAATGGATTGTGGGAAGCAGATATAACGATGCCTGCGTCAGCACCATAGAGCTGAGTCAGATACGCGATACCCGGAGTCGGAATGACTCCTGCTTTTATGACACTTCCGCCCATGGACAGAATCCCGGCCGTCAGTGCTTCCTCGAGCATCTCTCCCGAGATTCTCGTGTCTCTGCCTATTACGATCAGCGGATCTGGATTATTCTTTGCCAGCACACATGTGCCCGCAACACCGAGCTTCATCGCAAGGTCAGCTGTGAGTTCTGTGTTTGCAATTCCTCGTACTCCGTCCGTTCCGAACATTCGTGCCATATTTACTGTCCTCCGTATTATTTTACGTATTTCTTATAACCGATTCTTCTGTTATTTGTTGTTCTGTATTATTTCATAAAGTTGTGTAAGCTACTGCGCGGAGCCTGAACCCGCCACTGAAACAGTCACTTTCGTCTGTGCAGGCTCTGCAGTCACATTTTCAGAATTATCTGAATTCTTAAATGAAACAGCCACATCAGCCGTCTGCTTTCCTTCGGTGAGTTTTGACGCATCGAGCGTCATAACTATATCGTCATCCGAAATTTCCGACAGCGCCGACGAAGGCCCTGAAAGAGTTACCTTTATATTCGGTGAATTGAATTTAAGATCCAGCAAGCTGCCAAGATTGTTGACAGTAATGTTTCCAGTATCAAGAGTCAGCGTTTTCTCAGACATTTTACTGACTGAAATATCAGCTTCTATCGTCTCATATCCTTCAGCAGCTGCAGTGCCGTCAGGATAATCTATTGTGAGAGTGACCGCCGTATCATCGGAAATACCGGAGAGACTGACCGGTTCAGCAGACACCGAATCTATGCTGTCAACCGCAGCAGTGTCCGCAGCAATCTTTATAGTATCAGGCGCATCAAATTTTTCAAGTGTGAGCCCGTCGTCCAGCGAGCCGGTGACAGATGTATTCAGCTTGACGTCTTTAACCTTATAAAGCTGCGCCCAGACGCTCATCTCTGACTTTGACAATGTTACATTGTCGACTTTTTTACCGTCTTTGTCAACCGGTACAAGCTTTGCCGTAAGATTTTTCGACGCAGTAGACAGATCTGATGTCTTTATCTCAGCGTTGATCCCTACGACTGTCTTAAGTACCTGTCTTGCTCCCGTCATCTCTACGGTGTCAAATGCCTGGCGTGTCGCCACAGGCTGATATCCGTCTTCTGCGCTGCCGCTGAATTTCACATTTATATCTGCGTCAGACGAGACAATCTTGTCAATGTCTACTTTTACCTGTGCCGGACTTATTTTCTTGAGCTCTACCATATTCGGCGTCTTTATACTGACATCCAGGTAATTTTCTCCTGATACGCACGACGACAGATCAGCAGTCGCGACGATGTCTGAGCTTTCCAGATCTACAAGAGTACTCCTCCGCCCCGTAACAGTTACTTTGACATACTGAGTATCAGCCGTCTTTATCGCAAGATCGTTGTTCGTCAGCTCATCCTCGTTTATATATTCAACTTTTATGTTTGAAAATGTGCGGTCGACAGTCGGGTTTTCCTGGTTGACTACATACATCCACAGTACCACAGCGATTATTACCGAGACTATTGCAGTTATTATTCTGCGGCGTCTCTCTTTTCTGTGACGCTGTATTTCGCGTTCGTTCTTCTGCCTGTCGCGCTCCGTTTCAAGTCCCTGAGTGCCGGTATTGTTCATATTTTCGTCACTCATCTTTTTTACCTCCGAATATGCCGCTGAAGAACTTTTGCGGTTTTGACAGTTCAGTGTCCTCTATGTCGGTTATATATACATCATAGAGTATCTTCTCAACGGATTTCACATCGAGGAATCTGGATAAATGCCCGTCAGACGCAGCGGAGATGATGCCTGTCTCTTCTGACACTATCAGCGATATCGCATCCGAAACCTCTGTTATGCCAAGTCCGGCTCTGTGTCTCGTTCCGAGTGTCTTTTCCAGGTTCTTGTTTCCCGAAAGCGGCAGAACACAGCCTGCTGCAAACACTTTACCGTCTCGGATTACTACCGCGCCATCGTGGAGGGCGGAGCCCTCGTAGAATATGGTTTCGAGCAGCATTGCCGTCGTGTCTCCGTCTATTATAGTTCCATGCTCGAGTATGTCTCCCAAAGCGACATCTCTTTCTATGACGATGAGCGCGCCTACCTTATGCGACGAAAAGTAATCTATGGCAGTGACCATCTGCTCTATCATCTTTTTATTCTGTTTTTTTCTGTCCTCTGTCAGTTTCGGGAAATTAAACCGCCGCCGGCCCAGATATTCAAGCGCCCGCCGCAGCTCCGGATAAAATATGACGAGTATCGCCATTATGCCGTACCGCAGTCCGTTGTACAACAGGAAATAAACAGTGTAAAGATTCAGTATGTCAGCTATGAACATAGCCGCGATGAGTATCAAAAGGCCGTTAACTATCTGTATGGCCCTTGTTTTGCTTATAAACTGTATGATTTTATATATGGCAAAAGCGACTATGGCTATGTCGAGTATATCTATCGGACGTATGCTCGCGAAGATGCCTGCCGCGTTTTCTATTAGTGATTCCAGCAAGGGGTTTCCTCCTGCTCCGTGTTAACAAGTAAAAACAATGCATACTATATTATTGTACTTATTTTATGGATTGTTTTCAATACAATACTTTATTACACTTTTCTTAAACACACAGACATGATAAAAGGCTGCCCGAATAAACGGGCAGCCCCGGAAAATATACCATATATCAGATGCATGCAACAGCTCTCACGTCCGCTCCGCGGACATCATTCAGATGACTCTGCTGCCGCAGAACCGGCCTTGTCCGGCTCTGATCCTGCATATTAATATCTTGGATCGAGCAGGCCATATGTGCCGTCGTTGCGCTTATATACTACGTTTACTCTACTGTTGTCGCTGTTTAAGAATATGAAGAAGCTGTGCTCTAGCATCTCCATCTGAAGAATCGCTTCATCAACACTCATTGTCGACATATCGAATTCCTTAGTCTTTACAGGAGTGAGATTGATCTCTTCTTCATCTTCTGGCTCAGGAACAGCATCGAAGTTGAGGACTACGTGGCGGTGGCTCTTTTCAATCTTCTTCTTATATCTCGTGATCTGAGTAGTAAGTCTGTTTACGACCTTGTCGAGGCACACGTTCATATCGTTGTCAGTGTACTCTGATCTGAAGATCATTCCCTTCACAGGGATCATCGCCTCCATAGTCTGGCGGTTCTTTTTGTAGCCCATGGTAACATTAGCCACAGTGTCATCGGAAAAGAATTTGCTGAGTTTTCCAAATTTCTTCTCGATCAGGGCGATCTGTCTTTCGTTAGCTGTAAAGCCCTTGCTGGTAATGTTTACCTTCATAATACCGGCCTCCTTCATAAATAAGATGTACCAATTTCCGGTTTCCGACCGAATTTCTCCCGGAAATCCGGCATTCGCCGGTCCAATCAGCAAGACAGTTTCATCCGCCTGACCTGGTCTTTGACCCCACACTCGCCTGCGGACAGCTTGGATTATTATTTTCCGCAGGTCTTACTTCTAAACCGCACCATGATCACGTCTCTCAGAGATCGCTTACGTGGATCCTTTTGCCTGCGACTGGCCTGGACTTTCAACCACAGACGCGGATGCTTTCTGCCTGTAAATATTATATCACAAAAATGATTTGACTTGCCACAGATTACTAACATCATGGTTTGTATACGTAATATATTTTCATTTACATGCTCATGTTTCAAACAGCTTTATCATCTTTATCCGATGCATGTTCCTCAGGCAGACGCCGCTGGTTTCTGCCCGACGCCATAACAGCTGAGAAAACTTTTGAAGCACCAGCCTTTTTAAGCTCTGCTGCACACTCGTCTACAGTGCTTCCGGTAGTGTAGATATCGTCGACAATCAGAACAGTCCTGCCGGTCACTTCATCCGCCAGCTCCGCTGGCACAGAGAACGCACCCTTTATATTGCTTCTGCGCGCAGCGGCGCTTAGCCTGTTCATTGGCTTTGTCTGACGCGTTCTGGTGAGCAGCTCGGGCATGCAGGGCTTTCCGAGAAATCCGCACATAAACCTCGCTATCAACTCTGCCTGATTATATCCGCGCTTTTTTTCTTTTGATGCAAACATCGGTACAGGCACACATACGTCGAAATCAAGATCTTCATATATTATCTTTTCTGCAAGAATCTGCCCCATTATCCTCGCAAGATATCCCCTGCCGCTGTACTTCAGCGATCTGATCATATCGCGCACGCAGCCCTGATAAATAAAGCACACGACACCGCCGTCAGTATTGCGTACAGAATGAGCGCAGCCAGAGCAGATGTCTGACGGATACCAGCTCTCGAGCGGTTTACCGCATATTCTGCAGTTTCTGCCGTTTGCCCATATTATGCTGTCAAGGCATTCATCGCAGAACGAATAAAGCCGGCCGCGTTCAACAGGTTTTCCGCAGCCGGCACAGTAAATATCTCCGGGAAAAATCAATTCTAAAATTTTTTCTTTAATACTTTCCTGTCTTATCTCAGGCGGCAGCATTTTTGTATTCCTTTTCCATAGCCATTACCGGTATCACTTAAATATATTATCTGTCAATCCGCACATCATGCTTTTGCAGAGAGGCAGCGAAGTTGTTTACAATCACTCAGCTTCTGTCCATGACGATGAAACGCACCGCGCATAATGCCTGCCTTTATTCGTTTTTCAAGCTGATTGTACCATATTTTTCCATTAAAATGAACCCGTTATTTTTAAAGTTTTCTTAAGTTCCGAGCAGAGTCCTGTATACCGCTTGTCGGACCTGTTATTATCTATTATATTTTTCAGCATTATCTGAGATCCTACGAGCACGATTCCCCTTTTTGCTCTCGTGACACCTGTATAAAGCAGGTTTCTGTTTGCCAGCATCGGCGGAAACGACGAAACCGGCATCACTACGACAGGAAATTCACTGCCCTGGCTTTTATGAACAGTCATCGCATATGCCAGCTCTATCTCGTCTATATCTGAAAAATCATATTCAGCAAATTTTTCGTTGTCAAACTGTATCGTAACAACTGCGCTTTCCTCATCTATATCTGTAACAAATCCAATGTCGCCGTTGAAGACGCCTCTGCCTTCTTTTGCAGAGTTAAGAGTTCGCCACTCACGTTCATAGTTGTTTCTGATCTGCATCACCTTGTCGCCCGCACGCAGCGTCTTGTTTCCGAATCTGTGCTCGCTCTTGTATCCGTCAGGAGGGTTGAGCCTCTGCTGAAGATTTTCATTTAGTGAATATATGCCGACATTTCCTTTTCTTACCGGAGTCAGAACCTGAATGTCTCTTACCGGATCAATGTCCGTATAATATGAGGGAAGTCTGCTTGAACAAAGCGACATTATCGTCTCCACTATCGACTGTTCATCGCGGCGCTCTATCATGAAAAAATCGCCGTCCTGTTCGTTCAGAAACGGATATTCCCCCTGATTGATGCGGTGAGCATTTACAACTATCATGCTCTCTCCGGCCTGGCGGAATATCTCTGTCAATTTCTCGGTACATATGACTTCGCTGTCAATGATGTCGCCAAGCACCCGGCCCGCACCGACAGACGGCAGCTGGTCAGCATCTCCTACCATTATGAGACGTACATCAGGCGGCAGCGCATCTGTAAGCGCATCCATGACAATTATGTCAACCATACTCATCTCATCGACAATCAGAACATCCTGCTCAATAGGATTGTCATGATCCCGGCCGAAGAACATCTTGTCTTCTCCGTCCGAAAACGTATACTCAAGCAGTCTGTGAATCGTATATGCATCTCTGCCGCTCGCCTCGGACATTCTCTTCGCAGCTCTCCCTGTCGGTGCGGCAAGAGCGACGTCGAGACCAGATCCCTCAAGTACGTCAATGATCGTATTTATGATCGTCGTCTTTCCTGTTCCAGGCCCTCCTGTTATCACGCATACACCGTCTGAAACAGCTGCCTTTACAGCAGATATCTGACTATCCGACAGCTTGATGCCGGCGTCCGTCTCAGATCTGAGAATGAGACCATCTATATCCGACATGAGCGGCTGAAGCTTCCTGTCGTTCAGCGCTATGAGCCTGCCGGCAACATCAGTTTCAGCTTTATAATACGGATAGGAATATATAACAAGCTCACCGTCGACAGAGGCAAGAACAGTCTGCCTGTCGATCGCAAGATGCTGTGCTGCTTCATCTATCATCTCATGTGATACATCGAGCATTGCCGCGCAGTCAGAGCGAAATTTGCTGTACGGAACACACGTGCTGCCCCTTCCTGCCGAATCACTGAGCATAAACCTGATTCCGCTCTCGATCCTGAATTCCGAATCATGATCGCACCCGAGAAGTGACGCTATCTGATCCGCTTTTCTGAATCCGAATCCCTTCAGATCGTTAACGAGCCTGTATGGATTTTCTTTTATCTTTTCGACAGTGTCTTTGCCGTACACCGCATACATCTTCATTGCGAGATCCGACGAGATGCCATATTCAGCAAAGAAAAGCGCTGCTTTTGCGAAATCGTTATGAGCTTTATACGACTCTGCTATGACGGCAGCAGTCTTCTTTCCTACTCCGCTTACCAGCGTGAGCTTCTCCGGACTGTTTTCTATTATCTCAAGCGTCTTTGTCCCAAATATATTCACAATGTTTTCAGCTGTTTTTTTTCTGACGCCTTTGAAGACGCCCGATTGAAGAAAATTTACTATCGCTTCGCGCGAATCGGGCTTTACCTCGACGAGATTCCGCACGTGAAACTCCTCGCCATACCTGCTGTGACGCCATTCTCCGTCAAGGTCATACGTAAGGCCCTCAGTAGCTTCGGGCATGTTTCCCGCGGCAGTAAACTGCTCAATCTCATCATCATTTTCAAATACAGCTACCGTAAAATAATTCTCATTGTTTCTGAAAATAATTCCAGCAAGACGTCCGCGCTTGATCACAGATTCACCTTCTCTAAAAAATTCAGTTTAACGAATACAGAATTGATTAATTACCGGCAGTACAGAAACCGCCTGCGCTGCGCCGTGACACGAAACTGCTTCAGAAAGTACGCATTTCCAGCCTATACACGAAACAAGAGTTCAACCAAATGCTCCCGACTCCACAATGACTCTTCAGGCGCCTGACTGCCATACCTTTACGCTGCAGTTCGTGAGCTGCTCAATTTCTGAACAGATGCTGATCCACGCGCTGATATCCTAAAAAGTAGGTTTGTAGACTTTCCTGTTCTCAAGAGTCCATACTTTGTCTGAAAAATCTCCCGGCTTCGTTGACGAAAGGGCTTCCTCCATGTCGTAGAATCTCGCGTCGAAAATATCGAGGTAATGAAGCAGTTCTGCTTCAGGGAACATCGGACGTTTAGGACTTCCGAACTCCGGCTCGTAGTGATGTGTCAGTATCATGTGTTCCAGCATCACGGCCTTCTCCTCTGCAATGCCGAACTCCTGAGCAAGCCTGTCTATCATGATCACACCCTGAGTTATATGACCGAGCATAGTTCCTTTAAATGAATATCCTGGAGAAATACCCCATCTGTTCGAGTCGATTTCCCTGATCTTTTCGATATCATGAATGATGACGCCTGTGATTACCCAGTCAGGTCTCAGATCTGTATAAACCTCGCATGCTCTCTCGCCCATGAGCAGCATCCTCTTCATGTGCCACAGCAGTCCGCCCATCTCTGCATGATGATTCTTTGACGCTGCCGGATAATAGAGCAGCTGCTCTCTGTTCCTCTCCATAACTGCCCGGGCTACATTTTTGAGATCAGAATCCTGTATCTTATCCGTCTCTGCCATTATGTAAGCGTACATCTTTTCTCCGGCCTCCGGTGCCGTCTTTATCAGCGTGCTGAAATCTATGCCGTCCTCCGGAACTGCTTCTCTGAATCTTGTGATTTTAAGCTGCTTCTTGCCCTGCCACTCGTTTACTCCTGCCCTTATTTTGAGAACAGTACTCCCGTCGATCTTCTCAATGGCCGCAATTTCCTGCGGAGAAGCGTCCCATTTCTTGGCGTTCACATCGCCCGTTCTGTCGGCGAGTATCATGTCTATGAACTGTTTCTGATTTGATCCTGTTCTGACGGTTGCCTGTTTCATCAGAAAAAAATCAGTGATTTCAGTACCAACTACAAGGTCAGCAACAAAGACGTTCTTCAAAATATATGCCTCCTGCACTTGACGTGCTTATCTTCTGCGCCGTAATTGTTATTTTAAATAAATCATGAAAAGTATATAATTGTTTTGTATGTATTTTTCAGGTGCAATCCGCAGACAGCATATAAATTATACAGCCTGCTGTGTGCACGCACTATCGCTGATTTATGCATTTTCATAATATGATACCATAAATGAAATTTCGATAACAGGAGATAATAAATGTTCAAAACAGGATATCTGCGTACGGCTGCGGCTTCTCCGAAGCTGCTCGTCGCAAACACAAAAGCGAACACTGACAGAATCATCGCATGCATAAAAGAAGCTGCCGAAAATAAAGCTGCGGTCGTGCTTTTTCCCGAACTTGCGATAACATCATACACATGTGCCGACCTTTTCTATCAGGAACAACTGTACAGAAAAAATCTCGAAGGACTCAAACTTATCATCGATGCCTCCGGCAGCACAGATTCAGTTGTGATCGTCGGATTCTACCTGAGGCTCAACACAAGCTTATACAACTGCGCTGCAGTTATTCAACACGGAAAGCTGCTCGGAATCGTTCCTAAGATGTTCCTGCCAAACAGCCGCGAATTCTACGAAGGCCGCTGGTTCGCATCAGGAATCAGGACAGCACGCAAGATCAGAAGTATAAGACTCTTCGGAAAAGACGTTCCCTTCGGCCACATACTGTTCGATGATCACGAAAGCGGTGTCACATTCGGCGTCGAAATATGTCAGGACTTGTGGATGCCTGTGACGCCCTCATCGCTGCTCTGCCTGAACGGTGCCGATATTATATTCAATCCCTCAGCGAGCGATGAAACAGTAGGAAAAGCAGATTACAGACGCCAGCTCGTTCATCAGCAGAGCGCCCAGAACATCTGCGGATACGTCTACTGCTCAGCAGGCGTTCACGAATCGACTACAGATCTCGTGTACAGCGGCCACCAGATCATCTCGGAATACGGAACTAAAATAGCTGAAAACGAGCGGTTCGAGCGCAATAGTACGATAACATACGGCGATATAGATTTTGAACGAATCAAATTTGAAAAATCACTTGATCACGATCTCGAAGAATGCGCTGACGCATATTCAGATTCTTCTGACTACATACATGTCGAGACAGACCCTCTTGTACTCCTCGACAACAGCGACAAACTCATAAGACATTTCGAGCAGAATCCGTTTGTTCCGTCTGACGCGGTCACTGTCGACGAACGCTGCGAAGAAGTCTTCAAAATACAGACGGCAGGTCTCGCGAAACGCATAGAACATGTACACGCTAAGACTGTAGTAGTCGGCATATCCGGCGGACTCGACTCCACGCTCGCCCTGCTTGTATGCGTAGAAGCATTCAAACTCCTCGGAAGAGATATGAGCGGCATAATCGCAGTCACTATGCCGGGATTCGGAACTACAGGAAAAACGTACACAAATGCGCTTACAATCATGAAGCTGCTCGGAACAACGGTTCGCGAGGTGCCGATCGGAGACGCTGTAATGCAGCACTTCGCTGCTATAGGCCACAATCCGGAAGTACACGACGTCACTTATGAAAACTGCCAGGCGCGTGAACGCACTCAGATACTCATGGATATTGCCAACGAGACAGGCGGTCTTGTAATCGGCACAGGCGATCTGTCGGAGTCGGCTCTGGGCTGGAGCACATACAACGGCGATCACATGTCTATGTATGCTGTAAACGTCAGCGTTCCAAAAACTCTCGTGAAATTCGTCGTCGGCTGGGTCGCTGACCACAAAATATCGGAAGCATCGAAAGACGATCCTTACAGTGCTGACGACATAACGCTGGCTGCCACGCTCCACGATATAATGGACACACCGATCTCGCCCGAGCTCCTGCCGCCTGACAGCAGCGGAAATATCGTGCAGAAGACAGAAGAGCGCGTAGGACCATACATACTGCACGACTTCTTCCTTTTCTACACGATGCGCTACGGTATGAGACCTGAAAAGCTCTTCTACATCGCATGTCAGACATTCGAAGGCATGTTTGACCGCAGCTTCGTAAAAAAATGGCTGCGCGAGTTCTACCGCCGCTTCTTTATGCAGCAGTACAAGAGAAGCTGCATACCTGACGGTCCCAAGGTCGGAACTGTAACGCTCTCACCGCGCGGCGACTGGAGAATGCCGAGCGATGCCGATTCTTCAGAATGGCTTGCCGAGGTCGACAGCCTCTGATCTGCGGTTTTATCTTAAAAAGACGTCCTCCTGCACAAGCCCATGCCTCGTGCAGGAGGATTTTACTGTTATTTGTCCGCGGAGCGGTCGTATGCTGAGACAGCGCCGCATTCAGAATAATTTCACAAAGCAGGAATTTTTAATATGGAACAGATGACATTTTTTGAAACTGAAACTTTTCAGCCGCTTGCCGACAGGATGCGTCCGGAAAGCCTGGATGAATTCGCCGGACAACAGCATCTCATCGGCCCCGGAAAGGTGCTCCGCCGTATAATAGAGAGTGACCGTGTCACATCTATGATATTCTGGGGACCTCCCGGCGTCGGCAAGACGACGCTGGCTCACATCATAGCATCTACAACTCATGCGGCATTCATAACGTTTTCAGCTGTTACGAGCGGCGTAAAGGACATAAGGTCTGTGATGCAGAAGGCCGACGAAAACAGGCGCTTCGGAGAAAAGACGATCGTATTCGTCGATGAGATCCACCGATTCAACAAGGCACAGCAGGATGCTTTTCTGCCGTTCGTCGAAAAGGGGAGTATCATTCTCATCGGTGCTACAACCGAAAATCCATCATTTGAAATAAACAATGCGCTGCTGTCGCGGTGCAGAGTCTTCGTTCTGAAGGCGCTGAGCACTGATGATATCATATGGCTTCTTAAACGCGCTCTGAACTCGCCTAAGGGATTCGGAGATCAGAAAATAGAGATCTCGGATGAAATGCTCGAAATGATAGCCGGCTTCGCGGGCGGCGATGCACGATCAGCGCTCTCTACACTTGAAATCGCCGTTTTAAACGGCGACACTGACTCACAGGGCACAATCAGTGTCAGCAGAGAGACGCTTGAGCAATGTATTTCCAAGAAATCGCTGCTCTACGACAAGCACGGCGAAGAACACTACAACCTGATCTCGGCACTGCACAAGTCCATACGCAATTCTGATCCAGATGCAGCGATCTACTGGCTCGCTCGCATGCTCGAGGCAGGAGAGGATCCTCTCTACATCGCGCGCCGCATGATACGGATGGCGAGTGAGGACATAGGCATGGCCGACCCGCGTGCACTCGAGATCGCAGTGGCTGCCTATCAGGCTGCTCACTTCATCGGCATGCCCGAATGCAGCGTAAATCTCACACAGGCAGCTGTCTATCTCTCGCTTTCCCCCAAGTCAAACGCGATGGAGACAGCATATTTTGCTGCAAGAGACGACGCACTCGAGCACATTACAGAGCCCGTTCCGATGAACATCAGAAATGCACCTACAAAGCTCATGAAGGATCTGGGCTACGGCGAGGGATATATCTATGCCCATGACACAGAAGAAAAAATTGCAGCGATGCAGTGCCTGCCTGATTCACTCGTCGGTTCTGAATATTACCGGCCGACTGATCAGGGGCTGGAAAGGCGTTACAAGGAGCGCCTCGAACAGATAAAACAATGGAAAAAGGATCACAGCAGATAATTTTTACGAAATCTTTACGAAATGTATCAAATAATAGTTGCACTATGCCTTAAAGCGGTTATAATAAAAGTTTGCATTTAAAAGCGACACGTGCTATAATGGTTGTGTATACAATAGAAGGAATAATGAATATTTTATCATCCACGCAGCCACGTGGTTTATCAGGGAGGTGTCGTTGAAAATATGTTTCATGTAGGAGATCTTATAGTTTACGGCAGCGAAGGCGTGTGCAGAGTAGATGCTATCGGTGTTCCTGAAATTTTTGATTCTAATCAGGACAAGCAATATTACACACTGTCGCCGCTTTACAGACAGGGCACTGTTTATACACCTGTTGACACCAAGGTTTTCATGCGTCCTGTAATCTCAAAGCAGGAGGCAATCGACCTTATCAAATCCATTCCTGAGATCGATGACAGAGTTATTGAAAACAGAAATATCCGCATTCTCAGCGAAAAGTATCAGGAGACGATGAAATCCCATAATTGCGAGGATCTTCTGAGAGTAGTCAAATCAGTTCATCACAAAAAGCGTCTCATGGACAAAAAAGGCAAGAAGCTCGGTCAGGTAGATGAAAAGTATTACAAGAAAGCTGTCGATCTTCTTCACGGAGAGTTTGCTGTAGTTCTCGACATCCCAAAAGAAGATGTAGGAAATTATATCGCAAATCATGTAAAAAGCCTCAAAGAGCAGGCTGACTGACATACATAGTTAAATTTCACGAGCCCATGCCGAATGATTCCGCCGGGCTCTTTTTTCATGTACAGAAAAAGTCGAATACTGCGTCAGCTCCGCTGACATCAAAGAAAACATCCCCGCTGATCTTGAAATCTCAAGTTCCGCGGGGATTAGCACATTTATTTGAAGTCAGTTGTTCCCTGCTTTTCTGCTACAGGTTTGTATACCCGTTCAGGAACATATCGACCTCTCTGGCCGCTTCTCTGCCTTCTCTTATTGCCCATACGACGAGTGATGCTCCGCGCCTCATATCGCCTGCTGCAAATACTTTTTCGCGATCCGTTGAATATCCGCCGTCTGTCACAGATACTGCACCGCGTCTGTCAGATGTCAATCCAAACGCCTTGACGATGCTGCTCTCGGCGCCGGTGAATCCAGCTGCTATGAGAGCTAACTGTGCAGGCACTACCCTTTCCGTGCCCTTTACCGGCTTTAGGCTGCTCCTGCCTGTCTTGGCGTCCTTTACAGACTGCATGCCTATGATTTTGACAGCGCTGAGTTTTCCATCATCGCCTTTTATGAACTTATTAACCGTAGCCCCATAGATTGAAGGCTCTTTGCCATAAACGACAGCGGCTTCTTCCTGACCGTAGCCCGGCACATATATGTTAGGATACTCAGGCCACGGGTTGTCCGCGGAGCGGACGAGAGGAGGCCTCTGGTGGCGCTGCATCTGAAGAACACTCTTTGCACCGTGCCTAACAGCAGTCGCGAGACAGTCGTTCGCCGTGTCGCCGCTTCCTATTATGACGACATCTTTGTCCTTCGCTGAAATATATGTGCCTTCTTTGAGGTCGTGATCGAGCAGCGACTTCGTCGTAGACGTCAGGAAATCAACTGCAAAATATATACCTTCGGCATCTCTTCCCTCGACGTTCATGTCGCGCGGCTGTGATGCCCCGCAGCAGAGTACGACGGCGTCGTAACCAGCTACTATGTCGTCGGCCTTGCGCTTCGTATTTATATTCTTGCCCGTGTAAAACCTTATGCCCTCACGCTCCATGAGATTGATGCGGCGCATGACAACCTGCTTCTCGAGCTTCATGTTCGGAATTCCATACATAAGCAGCCCGCCCGGCCGGTCACTTCTTTCATATACGTGAACTGTGTGCCCTCTCATGTTGAGCTGAGCTGCAGCTGCGAGGCCGGCCGGTCCCGATCCTATAACTGCAACCTTTTTGCCCGTGCGCGGTATGTCATGAACCGGCTTGATGAGGCCGGAATCGAATGCGTTTTCTATGATGGCGAATTCGTTTTCATGAGTTGTGACAGCATCGCCGTCTAACGAGCATGTACACGCTTTTTCGCAGAGCGCTGGGCAGACACGGCTTGTGAACTCAGGGAAATTGTTCGTCTTTATCAGTCTGCTGTACGCAGCTTTGTACTTGCCCTGATAAAGGAGGTCATTGAACTCCGGCACAAGGTTTCCAAGAGGGCAGCCGACCGTCTTTCCTGCGATGTTCTGACCATACTGGCAGTAAGGCACTCCGCAGTCCATGCAGCGTGCTGCCTGCTCTGCCTGTTCTTCATTCGACAGATAAAGATGGAATTCGTTGTAGTGCTTTATGCGCTCAAGAGGTTCTTCAGACTGTGAAGTCCTGCGGGCATATTTAAGAAATCCAAGGTTCATACCCATTATTCCGCTCCTCCTTCATATTCTTTGAATGCGCTCTCGACCGCCTGGTCGTAACTCATTCCCTTCTGCTCATATTTTGTTACGAGTCCGAGCATGCGCTTGTAATCATGCGGCATGATCTTCCTGAACTTAGGCAGATATTCCTCGAAGTTCTCGAGAATTTTTTTGCCTTTTGGCGAGCCTGTGTATTTAACGTGTTCTTCGATCATTCCGCGCAGTTCTGCGACGTCTGTGTTTCTTACGACCTTTTCATATGAAACCATGCTTCTGTTGAGCTTCATATAGACATCGCCTTCTTCATCGAGCACATATGCGATGCCGCCTGACATGCCGGCCGCAAGGTTTTCACCAACAGGTCCGAGGATTACGACTCTTCCGCCGGTCATGTATTCGATTCCGTGATTTCCCACACCTTCAACCACAGCTGTGGCACCTGAATTTCTGACGCAGAATCTCTCTCCCGCCACGCCGTTTACGAAGAGTTTGCCTGATGTAGCACCGTAGAGCGCTACATTTCCGATTATGATGTTCTCTTCAGGCTTGAAATTAATTCCACTAGGCGGATAGACGATTATCTTGCCGCCGCTCATGCCTTTGCCGAGGTAGTCGTTGCTGTCACCGCAGAGTTCAAGCGTCATGCCCTTTGGCAGGAATGCTCCGAAACTCTGACCGCCTGTGCCTTTGCACCTTATGAAATATGTGTCGTCTTCGAGAGTATTGCCATAAAGCTCAGTGATTCTCGATCCAAACACCGTTCCGAATGCTCTGTCTGTATTTGAAACATTGATGTTTATCGTCGACGGTTCTCCCTTTCTCAGCTTCGCTCCGAGCGTCTTGAACAGTACAGTCTCGTCCTTTGTCTTGTCTATCTTAAAATCGAATGAATCAGACGGAACGAATGTGCGTTTTACATCGCTGCCCGTATAAGGATTGTCGAGGAGCGGATGCAGGTCGACAGAGCCTGCCTTCTCCTTGAGCATATCTTCGTCAGGTTCAAGCATGTCGGTTCTTCCAACCATTTCATCGACAGTTCTGAAGCCGAGCTTTGCCATGTATTCTCTCAGTTCCTGAGCTATGAAGAACATGCAGTTCTTTACATACTCAGGCTTGCCTCTGAATCTCTTTCTGAGAACAGGATTCTGAGTCGCAATTCCCATAGGACAGCTGTCTCTGTTGCATACTCTCATCATCACGCATCCCATTGCAACCATAGGAAGCGTAGCAAAACTGAATTCCTCAGCGCCGAGCAGCGCGGCGACTGCAACATCTCTGCCCGTCATGAGCTTTCCATCTGTCTCGAGCTTTACTCTCGTTCTCAGCCCGTTAACGATAAGCGTCTGGTGAGCTTCTGCAAGACCGAGCTCCCACGGCAGCCCGGCACCAGTTGTCGAGTTCGCCGGCGCTGCTCCCGTGCCGCCATCATAACCCGAAATGAGAATTACCTCAGCGCCGGCCTTTGCTACGCCGGCCGCCACAGTACCGACACCGGCCTCCGATACAAGCTTGACGTTTATCGCGGCTTTCCTGTTTGCCGACTTGAGATCGTAGATGAGCTGTGCCAGATCTTCTATTGAATATATGTCATGATGAGGCGGAGGTGATATGAGACCTACTCCAGGCGTTGAGAACCTTGTTGCAGCAATCTCAGGGTATACCTTTCTGCCAGGCAAATGTCCGCCTTCTCCAGGCTTTGCGCCCTGTGCCATCTTTATCTGTATTTCTTTCGCACTCACAAGATATTCAGATGTCACGCCGAACCTTGCCGATGCCACCTGCTTGATTGCACTATTCTTATTAACTCCATTTCTCGGTTTGAACCGTTCAGCGTGTTCTCCGCCCTCACCCGTGTTCGATTTGCCGCCGATCTCATTCATGGCAATAGCGAGCGTCTCGTGAGCCTCGAGCGACAGCGCGCCATAAGACATCGCGCCGACCTTGAATCTCTTTACTATGGATTCGACACTTTCAACCTCGGACAGAGGCACTCCCTTTTCAGGGAACCTGAACTTCATCAGATCTCTGATATGAGAAGGCGAATCAGAGTCCTCTATCATCGCTGCATATTCCTTAAATTTACTGTAGCTGCCTGTTCTGACTGCACTCTGAAATGCGTCTATCGTCGCCGGATTGTACAGATGTTTTTCTCCGCCGTTCACATTTTTTCTGAATCCCATGCTCTTAGGAGTAAGATCGGTCATGAGTCCCAGAGGATCGAACGCTCTGTTGTGCCTTTCGAGAGTATCCTTCTCGATATCAGCGAGCGTCATGCCACCGACGGGACTGAGCGTGTTTGTAAAGTATTTGTCTATGACTTCCTTGTCTATTCCTACAGCCTCGAATATCTGTGCCCCCATGTATGACTGTATCGTTGAAATCCCCATTTTGGAAGCTATCCTGAGCACGCCGGCAAGTACACCGTTGCAGTAGTCCTCAGACGCCGCGTAATAATCTTTGTCGAGTATATTGCTGTCGACCATGTCCTTTATCGTGTCGAGTGCCAGATATGGATTGATCGCTGTGGCACCATAGCCGAGCAGCGTAGCGAAATGGTGGATTTCCCTCGGCTCGCCGCTCTCGAGAATTATAGAGAGCTGAGTCCTGTTCTTTGTCCTGACGAGGTGCTGCTGAACGGCTGAAACAGCGAGCAGCGAAGGCACTGGAACATGGTATTCGTCAACATCCCTGTCGCTCAGTATGATGATATTCGTGCCATCCCTTACAGCTCTGTCCACGAGCAGGAAGATGTCGTCGATCGCGTCCTCGAGCGAAGTTCCTTTATAATATGTGATAGGAATGACCTTTACTTTATATCCCTCTATCTTTGTATACTTGATTTTCAGCAGATCTGTGTTCGTGAGAATCGGGTTCCTGATCCTGATCGACTTGCAGTTTTCCGGAGTTACGTTGAGCATATTGCCAGATGCCCCCAGATAGACATGAGTCGATGTTACTATTTCCTCTCTTATTGCGTCTATAGGCGGGTTCGTTACCTGTGCGAACAGCTGCTTGAAATAACTGAACAGCGGCGGATTCTTTCTCGAAAGAAACGGAAGCGGCGTGTCTGCGCCCATGGCAACAATCGGCTCCTCTCCATTTACCGCTGTATTTTTCAAGTACCAGTTAATATCTTCATATGTATATCCGAAAACAGTCTGAAACCTCATCAGTTCTTCCCTCGTGTACTGAATGTCGGCCTTGTTCGGAATCTTTATATCCGAGAGCTTTGTGAGATTTTCCTCGAGCCACTCGCCGTAAGGGTGCTCCGTCGCGTATTTCATCTTGATCTCATCATCCGAGATGATACGCCCCTGCTTTGTGTCGACCAGCAGCATCTTACCAGGACGCAGTCTGTCCTTCATTACGATCTCGTCCGGATCTATGTCAAGAACGCCAACTTCCGACGAAAGTATCAGATATCCGTCCTTCGTGACATAGTATCTCGAAGGGCGCAGTCCGTTTCTGTCGAGCACGGCGCCCATGACATCGCCGTCGCTGAAGAGTATCGATGCCGGTCCGTCCCACGGTTCCATCAGCGTCGCCTCATACTGATAGAAATCGCGCTTCTTCTGATCCATGTTCCTGTTGTTCGCCCACGGCTCTGGTATGCACACCATGAGCGCTTTGGGCAGGTCTATGCCTTCCATCATCAGGAACTCGAGCGTATTGTCGAGCATCGCCGAATCGCTCGCCCAGTGATCAACAGCCGGGAGCACCTTGTAAAGGTCCTCCTCGCCGAGCATTCCGCCCTGCATCGTCTCCTCACGTGAGTACATCTTGTTGACATTGCCTCGTATCGTGTTTATCTCGCCGTTGTGAACGATGAGTCTGTTCGGATGCGCTCTCTCCCATGATGGGAATGTGTTCGTCGAGAATCTCGAATGCACTATCGCTATAGCTGATTTGAAATTCTCATCCTGAAGATCCAGGTAAAACGCTCTCAGCTGTCCGACGAGAAACATACCTTTATATACTATCGTCCTGCTCGAAAGCGAACATACATAAGTCCTGTGATCCGCCTTTTCAAATATTCTTCTGACTATATAGAGCTTCCTGTCGAATTCGATTCCCTGCCGCACATTCCTCGGTCTCTTTATGAAACACTGATATATAGACGGCATGCTGTCATACGCCTTTTGTCCGAGGACATCAGCCTTTATCGGAACCCGGCGCCAGCCGAGCAGCTTAAGTCCCTCTTTTTTGAGAACGACCTCGAACAGCTTCATGGACTGCTTCAGCTGAAGCTCATCCTGCGGAAAGAAGAACATGCCGACGCCAAAGCTCCCGTCAGCCGGCAGCCCCATCTGAGATTCCTTTTCGGCAAAAAATGAATGCGGAATCTGAAGCAGAATGCCGACGCCGTCGCCTGTTTCGCCGGACGCATCCTTTCCTGCCCTGTGCTCAAGCCTCTCGACGATCGTAAGGGCATTATCCACTGTTTTATGCGACTTCCTGCCCTCTATATTAACTATAGCGCCTATTCCACAGTTATCGTGCTCATATGAGCTGTCATACATAGGCGGTCTGTCGTGCACAGTCCCAAACAAATCTTCGCGCCTGTTTTCCATCAGTATCCCTCCCTGAATCCTCTGTCTTAAGCAGATGGATGCCATTCCATAAAAAATTCTCGAGTGAAAAAATTGTCTCACTGAGACAGCGAGACAAAATGTGTACAATGTATAGTTGTATCCATTATAGACTTGATTTATTTTAAGTCAAATGCGCTATTCTTTAATAATAAGAAAATATTTCGGAATTTTTCAAATAAAAGCAAAATTCTTTTGAGAGCTCCGCTCACCGACGGCGCTGAAGCGCCGAAAAACCGCTGATACAGAACATATTAATTTCTTTGCCGGCGGAGACGGCGCAGAATCTGTTTCTAATGCATTTCATACGCGTCACTGTTAATACGCTGTAAGGTTGATCACAGCGCGACGCATAAGCAACGGTTTTTACTATTATAACGCATCAGCGTGTAAAAGTAATATACCAGCAGAAATAATTTTTGGATTTCCGTAAATGTCCGGAAGCGCTGTTATTAATCGGGGATCATCAGAATGTTTTACTGATGCTTTTAGCTTTGCACTGCTCGCGGAGCCAGTCAAGCCACTGCTCAAGTCCTTTCTCGTGCAGCACATCCATCTCGTAGATCGGAGCATCGGCGTTAAGACCTCTGATGTCTTTTTTGGCCGATTCCATGTCGAAGTTCGTATACGGGAGCAGATCCGTCTTAGTAATGAGCACGACTCCGGCTTCGCTGAACAGCAGCGGGTACTTGGCCGGCTTGTCGTCGCCCTCGACAACGCTCAGAACTGCTACTTTGCAGTCTTCTCCCAAGTCAAACTCTGCCGGGCACACAAGGTTCCCTACATTTTCTATGATCAGAATATCGATGTCAGAGAGATCGAAGTCGGACGCAGCCTGCGACGTTATCTCGGCACTGAGGTGGCATCCACCTGCTGTATTGACCTGAACCGTCGGCACATTGTATTTCCCTATTCGCTCTGCATCTCTTGTAGTATAGATATCACCTTCTATGACCGCAAGTCTGAATTCATCCTTCAGTGCTTCGATTGTCTTCTCGAGGAGCGTCGTCTTCCCGCAGCCCGGCGAGCCTATTATGTTGATGACAAGTGTCCCTCCAAACAGATCTCTGTTTTCATCTGCCTGATTATCATTTTCCTGCAGTATATCCTGTTCCATATAAACTTTCATGCTATTCCCCCTCAAATGATTCTATATAAAGCTCGCTGCCTGAAATTATCTCGAAATTCGTGATACCGCATTTAGGACACCTGACGTCATGAAAATCTTCTTTCTGATATTCTGTCCCGCAGTCTCTGCATTTTAAAATAACCGGCGTAACTTTCATCTCAAGAACAGCGTCCTCAAATATCGGTCTGTTTCTCTTAAGCGTGCGGAACGCTGCCTGCATGAGGTTCGGCAGCGCTCCGCGCAGCTCTCCTGTGACAAGCTGTATGCTCTTCACTCTCGTAATTCCGAGTCCGGCTGCTCTGTGCTCCACCGCATTCAGTGTAAACTGAACAAGCGACGTTTCATGCATCTGCTGCTCCTTTCCTCTGCACGCCCTGATCCTGCAAAGCTTCAATAAAATATGCACATATTATATCACACGAACTTTTCACGGCTGCCGTCAATGTACTGCTGCCGACTGTATTTATATTTAACAGACTGTATTTATATTTAACAGAAA
Organism: uncultured Eubacteriales bacterium; assembly: GCA_902796965.1. Lineage (GTDB taxonomy): Bacteria > Bacillota > Clostridia > Peptostreptococcales > Anaerovoracaceae > RUG708. The sequence goes on from CADBRA010000003.1 coordinate 33,354, forward strand.
ATAAATAGATCAGGTTCCAGTTCTTATGTAACTTTCATTCTGTTTGCTGCCGCCGTCGGTTAACGCAGATTTTACAGAACATTCACACAACCTTGATTGTATACACAACACGTCTCTGATAAGATAAAGGTGGAAAGAAATAGTGATATTAAAGAAATTAAATCGGAAGGAGTGATTTAATGACAACAGTAAACAAAGAAACACTTAAAGAACAACTCAGCCAGATTGACGGTTTCATCTGCGACATGGACGGCGTAATCTATTACGGCAGCAAGCTTCTGCCTGGTGTAAAGGAATTTGTCAACTGGCTTAAAGAAAATAACAAAAGCTATCTTTTCCTGACAAACGCGAGCGACAAATCGCCCGCAGATCTGCGAGGAAAGCTTCTCAATCTCGGTCTCGACGTAGACGAATCTCATTTTTACACGAGCGCGCTCGCTACCGCGCGCTTTCTGGCGAGTCAGTCGCCCGGCTGCTCCGCATATGTAATCGGAGAACCCGGACTCATTAACGCGCTGTATGATCAGGGGATCAGCATGAATGACACAAATCCCGACTATGTGGTCGTTGGCGAAGGGCATAATTACAATTACGAAACTATAATCAAGGCATGCAACATGGTCAACAACGGAGCACGGCTGATCGGCACAAATTATGACATCACAGGACCGCGCGACGGCGGAATCGGACCTGCCTGCAGGGCGTTCACTGCTCCCATAGAGCTTGCCACAGGCAAGAATGCGTATTTTATAGGAAAGCCGAATCCGCTTATGGTCCGTACCGGCCTCAGAATGCTCGGAACTCACTCTGAAAAGTCGGCCATAATCGGCGACAGGATGGATACCGACATCGTATCTGGCATAGAGACTGGCATGCACACGTTCCTCGTGCTTACCGGCGTTACCGACATGCACACTGTCGATAAGTTTCCATACAGGCCTGAATATATTTTAAAAGGTGTATGCGATATACCGGAAGCGTTCAGAGACTGACCGCCGTTCTTTCAATACATCGCGGCAGCCATCAATTGAATTCTTCATTTTTTCGTGGTCCCGGAGCGAAATCTCGCTGCGGGGCTGTTTTTTTGTTAATCGTGCAAACTCCGCTGTCGTTTAATGTCCTGTGAATTACGCCCTATTTTCTCGCGCACTCTGCGTCTTTTCCTTGGAGAATATCCAGTCCGTGCTTGAGCGACGGGAGAACAGGTCCGAGTACTTCTTCAATCGCTTTAGGACTGCCTGGCAGGTTTACTATAAGTGTATTGCCCCTGATTCCCGACTCGGCTCTTGAAAGCATAGCTCTCATCGTTATTTCAAGGCTGATGCTTCTCATAGCCTCTGAGATTCCAGGCGTACGGCGCTCAATAACATCGAGAGTTGCCTCAGGCGTCACATCGCGCTTAGAAAACCCAGTTCCTCCGGTCGTGACTATGAGATCTATGCCCTCCTCATCAGCCATTTTTATCATGGCAGCCGAGAGCTGCTCTCTTTCGTCAGGGAGCATTACATAATCAGCAACTTCATAGTCGTCTGCAAACTGTTCGACGATCTCTCTGATCTTTGGGCCTCCCTTGTCTTCTCTCTCTCCTCTTGATCCCTTGTCGCTCGACGTTATAATTCCTACTTTATACATTGTCGTTTCCTTTCTCCGGGTCAGTGCCCGCCTGATACCGTGCCGGCAGGAATGTCCGCCATACACGGATTTTCTCACACGAATTGCCCGATATAACCATCAGCATTTTTCTGCAAGTATGCGCGCGAGCAGAACACCGCTCGCCGATGCCTGCGAAAGAGAATGCGTTACGCCCGAGCCGTCGCCGAGCGCATACAGACCTTTTACTTTTGTCTCCATGTTGTTGTCGACTTCAACCTTTGAATTGTAGAACTTGACCTCGACGCCGTAGAGCAGTGTGTCCTCGTTCGCCGTGCCCGGTGCTATCCTGTCTAGCGCATATATCATCTCTATGATATCGTCAAGCTGACGCTTAGGAATCACGAGGCTCAGATCGCCCGGCGTCGCAGCGAGCGTCGGACGCGTGAAGCATTTCTCCATGCGCCTCTCAGAGCTCCTTCTGCCTTTTACAAGATCACCGAAGCGCTGCAGCAGAACTCCGCCCCCGAGCATGTTCGAAAGCTTGGCTATAGATTCTCCATATTCGTTGCTGTCATCAAACGGTTCAGTGAGCTGGTTGGTTACGAGCAGCGCAAAATTAGTATTTTCTGATCTTAGCGCCGGATCGGCGTAGCTGTGGCCGTTAACTGTAACTATGCCGTTCGTGTTCTCCGACACGACCTCTCCGTACGGATTCATGCAGAACGTCCTTACCATGTCGTTATACTGATCTGTCTTATAGACAAGCTTGCTCTCATAGACCTCATCCGTGATGTGCTTGAAAACCTCTGCCGGCAGCTCTACTCTGACACCTATGTCGACTCTGTTGCTCTTCATATTTATATCGAACTTGCGGCATATCGATGACATCCAGTCAGAGCCCGACCTGCCTGAAGCGAGCACGAGATTGTCACACTCAAACGTCTCGCCCTTTGATGTCTTAACGATGAAAACTCCGTCCCTTTTGTCGACATCCGTCACCGCATCGAAAAACCTCATATCGATACTGCCCTTGGTGTATTCGTAAACTTTAGCCAGTATATCTCTGTTCCGGTCAGTTCCGAGATGCCTTACGCTTGCGTCCAGCAGGTGCAGGTTGTTCTTGAGTGCCAGCGTCTTGAGATCTGACGATTTTGTCGAATACAGCCTTGCTTCATTCCCGTCGAGCTCGCACAGCACGCTGTCCACATAGAGCATCAGTTCCATTGCCTTTTCGCGTCCTACGTATCTGTACAGATCCCCGCCGAACTCGTTTGTGATGTTGTACTTTCCATCTGAAAGCGCTCCTGCGCCGCCGTATCCGTTCATGATGCTGCAGCTGCTGCACTTTATGCATTTGTCCGTTATTCCCTTTTTTATAGGACATATGCGCTGCTCAAGCGGAGATCCCTTTTCCAGCATGAGCACCCGGGCGCCGACGCCGAGTTTTGTCAGTTCATAAGTCATGAAAACACCGCTCGCACCAGCGCCGGCGATTATTATGTCGTATTTGTTGTTCATATATAAGCCTCCAGTTCCGCTTCGAAGGCATAAGCCAAAAAATTCACAATTATCTGATAGTTGTTCTGCTGCTTCACGCATGCGCTCCTGATGCGCACCATAAAAATCTTTCCCGATCCGTATATCAATTCAGTGCCTCAATTTCAAGCTGAATATGCACTCGCAAAATTTCCACCGGGCTATCTCATTTCTTTGAGGGAGATATACCGTCCCTGTCCGATCTGCCAGCGCATATAATCGAATACATCGTTCACTTGAGACAAATATTAATCAGACCATAAAAGTACTCAGAGCAGCAATAATATTATACCCCGCCTTTGTATTTCTTACGATTAGAAAAAAGTGCATGCGCATATCATTTTTTGATAATGCATACACGCACTTTTCGTGATTCTTTATCCGACCGCTCCTCGGACCGCAGCAGACCCGCTCAGACAATCGTGTTACAGACTTTTTAACAACGTTATTCCTATAATTGTGATTCTGCAGTATGTCAAAGAAGATTATACCTTTACGGCAGATCACATTCGCCGCGTTTATCTAAGAATGACATTTTCCACCTGAAAATATCACTGCAGCAGCACTGTCGCTCTCCGAAAACAGCTGCAGAAAAACAAGAATTCAGCTTAAGCGCATTAATACATATACCGATAAACCTGAATGAAGCCTCACCTGCACCACATCTGTTATGCACGCATTCTGGCTCTGACCAGCTTTACTGATATCATCCGCCTGCGACAAAATTTACGAGCTTATGTTGACGACTTTGCTGATGGAGCAGTATTTTCATTATTTTTCATTCATTTATTCTGGACAGCAGTTCTGGCCTCCGGCGGTACACTGTAAATTTTCTTTCTTTTAACCATATAATATATGAAAATTACAGCTGCAGTAACAGCCCAGCTGATCGGATAAACCGACATGAGAACATCGAATGTGTGATGGCTCTGGAAATATGTCAGTACCCACAAAATTCTTACTCCACAGACACCGAACAGCGTGATCAGCGCCGGAGCAAGCGAATACCCGTGGCCTCTGAGCGCGCCGGAGAACACTTCCATAAACGCGTTTAAAAACTCAAATGCGAGTATATATGTCATTCTTATTATTCCATATTCCGCTACGATAGGATCGGAATTAAATATTCCCAACAGATATTTTCCCGGCAGCAGAAGAGCAACTATGATTAGGCCGCAGCCTACAAGGGCCTGGCCCAGCGAAATCCTGAGAACGCTCCTGCACCTTCGCATCTCTGCCGCCCCTCTGTTCTGGCCCGTAAACGTCGTGCAAGCCTGCCCAAATGAGTTTATTATGTAATATGCGAGAATCTCGATGTTGAATGCAGCGGATGATGCAGCCATGATATCAGATCCCAGGCTGTTTACAGCCGACTGGACACAGATATTCGAAATCGAGAACACCATCCCCTGCAGACCAGCCGGAATTCCTATCTTGAATATCCTCTTCATTATATTGATATCTATTCTCAGCTTATTTATCTCAATGCGGTATGCGCCGCTGCTTCTCGTGAGTATGATGAACATGAGAGAAGAACTGACAAGATTTGAGATGACCGTCGCAAGAGCAACACCGTCTGCTGTCATTCCAACTATTATCACGAAAAACAAATTGAGCACGACGTTAAGCAGCCCCGAAATTATCAGGCATATCAGCGGAGTTCTCGTGTCTCCATGGCTTCTGAACACTGCCGATTCGAAGTTATACAGAAAAATTACAGGCAGCCCGATTAGATACGTCCTCAGATAAGCGAGCGCCATCGGCATGATATCACCGGGCACGCCCATCATTGTAAGCAGAGGTCTTGATATAAATTCGCCTATGAGCATCATGATTACACCTGAAATCAAAGCGATTAAAACAGATGTATGCACAGACCTCGAAATAGTTTTTTCATCTCCGGATCCTGTCGCCATCGAGATAACGACATTTGCACCGAGCGAAACCCCTATAAAAAGGTTTACCATAAGTCCGATTACCGGACTGTTGCTTCCTACTGCAGCCATAGCCTCTTTTCCCACAAACTGTCCGACGACAGCGACGTCAGCAGCGTTGAAAAGCTGCTGAAGGATTCCTGTAAGAGCTACAGGCACTGCAAATAAAAATATTTTTCCTGCCAGCGGACCGTGCACCATGTCGACTTCATGGCTCGCCCGTGTCTTTTTCATGTCAGCCATAACTGCTCCTTATCTCGTTTCTTTATCATTTACATTTATTCCGTTGATAATATCCAGCTGTTTTTTCCTATAAATAAAGACAGCCCGCGGGATATCATACCGCCAGCTGTCTTCACGATATTAAAAAATACCGATTGAAATTTCATGTATGCTGTCATTATATATCATACATATCTTATTTATTGTTTATATATTATAAATATACATAAAGGACCGCCTTCGTCTCAGATCTCTCGTCGACAACTGCGGTCCCAAATATGGTCGAGGTGACTGGATTCGAACCAGCGGCCTTTGCGTCCCGAACGCAACGCTCTACCAAGCTGAGCCACACCTCGATATTCATTAGAACGAAACCTATTATAACCACTATTGATGTAAAAATCAACATATTAAATTACATATTTATTACTGTAAATTTTAAATTTGCCGTTCATATTACCGCTATACTGCGATAAAGTCCTAAAAATAATTATTCGTTTTTTCAATTCTATCGAAAAATATTTTTGTCAAAATGCGTTTTAAGAGAAAGTAAATTTGACAGTACATGTTTTTCGTTGCATAATGTATGTGGTTTTAAAAATGTATGCAACTTGTACAATGTGGTACAGGATGCACGCACTTATTTTTTTTATCGTTATTGCTGCTTTGGAAAGAAGTTGAAGGGAGAAAAGTATGGAAGCTTTTTCTAACATCATCAGCATCATTGATGGTGCCCTATGGGGTATACCACTCATTATCATCTTGTTAGGCACACACATATTTATGACCATCAGAACAGGTTTCGTTCAGAAACACGTTTTCAAAGGCATAAAACTTTCAGTAACGCCTGACGCCGAAGGCGAAGGCGAAGTATCACAGTTCGGAGCACTTGCGACAGCGCTCGCGGCTACTATCGGTACCGGTAACATCGTCGGTGTATCGACAGCGCTCATAGCCGGAGGTCCCGGTGCAATCCTCTGGATGTGGCTCACAGGTGTATTTGGTATGGCATCCAAATACGGTGAATCATACATGTCAGTCAAGTACAGAGTTCAGACAGAAGACGGCCGTATGCTCGGCGGTGCCATGTATGCACTCGAAAGAGGTCTTCATCAGAAATGGCTGGCTGTTTTATTCGCTACATTCGCTGCAATTGCTGCATTCGGAATCGGCTGCATGACTCAGGCAAACTCTATTTCAACAGCATTCTCGCAGAACTTCGGCGTTCCTGCATGGATTGTCGGAATTATAGTTGCAGTATTCCTCGCCATAGTAATCATCGGCGGAGTTAAGTCGATAACTAAGGTCTGCAGTTATCTCGTACCATTCATGGCTCTGTTTTATATAGTAGGATGTGCTATCGTCCTCATTATGAACGGTCATTTCGTATGGGACGCAATCGTCCTTATCTGTCAGTCAGCATTCACTCCGAAAGCCGGATTCGGCGGTCTCGCCGGTTTCGCTGTAGGTCAGGCTGTCCGTTACGGATGTGCTCGAGGCCTCTTCTCTAATGAATCCGGTATGGGTTCTGCTCCGCTCGTAGCAGCAGCTGCAAAAACAAAGAACCCTGCAAGACAGGCACTCGTTTCAATGACAGGAACATTCTGGGATACAGTTGTCGTCTGCTTACTCTCAGGTCTGACTCTCGTATCTTCAGTTCTCAAGGACCCTTCACTCGGAGCTTCAATGGCTGACAAGACTGTCCTGACATTCACAGTATTCGAACAGATTCCTGTTCTGGGCAAGCCGCTGATAACTATAGCGCTCGCACTGTTCGCATTCTCAACTCTCCTCGGCTGGTCATACTACGGTGAGAGAGGAGCTGAATATCTGTTCGGATCAAAGATCATTCTTCCGTATAAGATCATGTTCGTTATCATGGCGTTCGTTGGTTCTGTAATAGAACTCGACCTTGTTTGGAACATCGCTGATATACTGAATGGTCTCATGGTAATACCGAACGTAATAGGTATGATCGGTCTCTCCGGCGTAATAGCCAAGGAAGGCGGCTACTATATCAAGCATATAGATGAAGAGGACGGTACAAAAATACCTGTTGTCGCAGCCCGGTAAGCCGGGATTCCGACAAATCAGAAATTTTAACTGACACTCTGCCATAATAAATACAAAACAAAAAATTCACACCGGTCCTCTTCGAGGGCCGGTGTTTTATTTATGAAGATGTCAGAAGCTGGCCAAATAACGAAATAAAATACCGCTTTTTCATAAGCGGAGCTTTCGCATGAATGAAGAGTAGCAAGGGCGGCGCGGGCATATGATCACGCCCGCGCCGCCCCTGCGGCTCTGCTTTTCTGCAGTCTTTATATTCATTGAAAAATCAACATATCTGCTGATCTCATGCTTTGAATCAGCTCTTCAGTCTTTGTTTAAGATCTGACTTATGCCCCATATGTCTCTGTGCCAGTTATATGAGCTTGCTGGATTCTCTCCAGATGCCCTGTTTCTCTGCGGCCTTTATGAGATCGTCTCTGTAGTCAGGATGTGCGAGGTTTATAATCTCTTCTGCTCTCTCCCACGTAGACTTGCCCTTCATGTACGCGATACCGTATTCCGTTACGAGGTACATGACTGACGCTCTCGGACAGCTGACTATCGATCCCGGCTGCATGAACGGCAGTATGAGCGACTCCCTCGTGCCGTCTTTTAGTATTTTAGTCGAAGGTGTGCAGATTATACTCTTGCCGCCTCTGCTCATGAACGCGCCTTCCACGAAATCGAGCATACCGCCTGTTCCGCTGATGTGAAGCGGGCCTATAGATTCTGCATTTACCTGGCCGTAGAGGTCTATCTGAAGGCATGCGTTAACAGATACCATCTTGTCTATCGATCCGATGACGTCCATGTCGTTCACGTAATCTACAGGACCACTGCAGCAGATCGGGTTGTCGTCGAGGAAATCGTACAGTTTCTTTGTTCCCAGTGCAAATGTGTAGACCATCTTGCCCTTGTCCCTCGACTTGTTTCCGGTGATCTTTCCTGCTTCATACATGTCGACAAACGAATCCACGAGCATCTCGGTATGTACGCTGAAATTGCCGAGATCTGTCTGATTGATCAACTCGCCCAGGTGATTAGGAATCGCGCCGATTCCGAGCTGCAGACAGGAGCCGTCCTCAATCAACGGAAGAATGTATTCAGCTATTTTGGCTTCTTCAGGCTTAGGTTCTCTTATCGGAAGCTCAGGGAGCGGATAATTTGCGTCAACTACGTAATCAACCTGTGATATATTAATCATCTGATCGATTCCGTGGCAGCGCGGCATCGCTCTGTTAGCTTCGAGGATCACTATGTCTGCGTTGTCCAGGATTCCCTTTGATTCGGCGTTAGTTATTCCTAGATTGAAATTGCCGTGTTTATCTATAGGGCCTGTCATGATAAATGCCACGTTGAGATTATAGTTTTCTCTGTAGTTTTTATTTCCCTCGTGGAAAAGAATAGGAACAAACCACGCCTGCCCTCTCTTGTTTATAACGCGGTCTTTCTTGCTCATGTGGGTCGAAAACAGCTTAAAGTGTTTTCCTGTCTTGTCTGCTTCAAGTGTCTTATATGTTCCCGGAAGGCTCCACAGTGTGCTGTAGAGAGTGACGTCCTCGAGTTCATCGACTCTGCGCGCGAGAGCTGCTTCGAGGTCGCGGCATATGCCTCCGAATCCGCCCAGATGTACTTTATCACCTGACTTAACGACTTTAACGGCTTCATCGGCAGAAACAAGCTTTCTCTGATATTCGCTTTTCAAGTCTGCTTTTGTAGTGAATCCTTTACTCCTGCTCATAAGAATCCTCCGAATTACTGCATATCAGTGCTACCTGCACTTCTGTGTCTGTAAATAACTTTACGCATATCGATTATTTGCAGGCTTATTATTTATAACGTAGATATTATAGCACATAAATCAGTTAACAATTGTTTATTCCAATAAATTTTTAACAAGCTCCGGATATCTCTCCTCAAGAACAAACGACTTATTATTTTCATCGCAGCACACCTGTTTTGTGAGCCCTTTGCAGATGATTCTTCCTGTTGCAGTATTTTCGATCTCATATTCGAGCGTTATGACTTTTCTTTTAACTTCCGCGGCACGAGCTGTCACCTTAAGCTCATCCCCGAACACAGCACCTTCAAGGTATTCGCAATTGCAGACGACAAGCGGCAGGAGAACTCCGCCTTCCTCCCATTTTTCCTGATGAAATCCAGCCTGTCTGTAAAGCTCAGTTCTGGCGAGATCAAACCATTTTATATAATTCGTATGGTAGACTGCTCTCATTCCGTCAAGATCGCAAAAAGCGACCGTGTGCATTATCGATGCTTCTCTCATGTCTGTTTCCTTTCCTGTCTGCCATGTATAAATAACGAATGCCTGCTGTCTTATACTCACGCCGGCTCTGCCGGCATATACCTCCGATACTTTATGCAGCATGAAAATCATCCGGCTGTCTGCCGGCCGCTCCCGCAGCTCATAATCACAGATGCATAAATCTCCTGAGTCCTGCAGCATTTACGGCTTTATTCTGGCAGCTATGCATGTCTCACCGGCGTGAATTCAGAGATTTCACGGTTTATTGTTACGATGTCACTGTATCCGAGCTCGTGTATGTCATAATGTCCTGTCACTCTCGCAAACGTCTCGAGTTCTGATTTAATAACCCTGAAATAATTTGCGACTCTTTCAGCCGATATATCGATGTTCAGACGCTTTCTGAGCTCAGTGTCCTGTGTGGCGGCACCAACAGGACACCTGCCACTCCCGCATATCCTGTACTGCTGACAGCCTGCTGCGATCAGCGGTGCGCTCGCTTCGGCGACAGCATCTGCTCCCATCGCTATTGCTTTGGCTATGTCACCTGATGAGCGCAGACCGCCCGTAATTACAAGTTCAACATCAGAACCTGCCTCATCGAGATATTTTCTTGCTCTCGCAAGTGCAAAAACTGTCGGCACACTTGATGCATCGCGCAGGAAAACCGGACTTGAACCGGTTGCTCCTCCTCTGCCGTCTATCGTCACGAAGTCCGGTTCAGCAAACAGGCAGTACTCGAGATCCTTTTCTATGTGACCGGCAGCGATCTTTATGCCGACAGGTCTGCCGTCTGACCGCGCTCTTAGCTCGCTTACGAGATCTCTCAGATCTTCTTTTGTATTTATCTCGGCAAATTTCGACGGACTCTTCACGTCCTGTCCTACAGGCTTGTTTCTTGCTGCAGCGATCTCAGGTGTAACTTTGTCTCCCGGCAGATGTCCTCCCATACCGGGTTTTGTTCCCTGACCGATCTTTATCTCGATGGCGTCTGAATTTCTGAGGTTTTCGTCTGTGACGCTGTATTTATTCGGCACATACTCGAATATATATTTATGTGCAGCCTCCATTTCTTCAGGCAGTATTCCGCCTTCTCCGCTGCACTCCGCAGTTCCGGCCGCAGCAGATCCTTTCGCCAGCGCGATCTTCATCTCTCTTGAAAGCGCGCCGAACGACATATGCGACACATATACAGGCATACTGAGTATCATAGGACGCTTTGCGTTTTTTCCGATAACAGTCATAGTACTCACCTGCTCATCGTCGAGGAGCGGAGCAGGATTAAGCTGTGCACCCAGTATCAGTATGTCATCGAATCCGGGCATATTCATCCGCGTCCCCATCGCACCGCTGATGCTCTTTCCTGTAACCGCCATCTCATGTATCTCGTCCATATATCTCGCTTCAGGATCATGCCTCATGGTAGCCGCATCATATGAAAGATCGATGTTCTTCTCTGGCGTTGAAGCCGTCTCTGTGCCCGTTTCAGCAGCATCTGTATCATGCCCGGCATCATCAGCATCTGCACTGCTTTCTGCAAGCCCAAATCTGCTCCTCGGCGCGCCGCATACCGGACACCTTTCGAGTTCATCTATGCTCTTTCCTTCTTTCTCTTCGTCGAATAAATATCCACATACACTGCACCTGTATACCGCCATTAGCTTCCTCCTTCTGCTGCCCGCTTTATGCCGGCAGCCACTATAAAACATATTTTATGTAATGCCTTTCCCTCTATTTTGTCATGTTATTGTCTGGCAAATCATCTGTATCAATTATACCATGCAATATATGTCAGTGGAATAATTTGAGCCGCGCTTAAGACAGCCCCACTGACATAGCCTCCGACTTGGCTTAAGCCGGCCTGACATTGATGCATGCTGCCTGATATGCGGTGCCAGGTCTTGCTGGTATAAAGGCTTCCTGCGGCTCACTTCGTTCGCCGGGAAGATTCACTGTACCGTCCCGCGGTTCCCGCATCGAGCATCGCCTGTGGCTCGCTCTCTTCGACCGCTCTGGTATAAAGGCTTCCTGCGGCTCACTTCGTTCGCC
>CADBRA010000004.1 GCA_902796965.1 uncultured Eubacteriales bacterium
ATCGGATAAGCCAAAGGTAGGAGTCGTAAGACGATAGCACTACTGGGGAGTTACAAGCCCACTCACTTTAGTGGGTGGGTAGTTGACACTTCCTGTTTGAATTTATACATCAGCTTCATGTCGCTGCTGTCGTTACGTACGGGCAGGAGTATATTTGTGACGAATTTGTCTGTCTCTGTCGTGGAATATGAATCGATGACCCGCCGTTCTAATGAATCTCCGCGCAGCGTGAATTTATGCTGCTCCGCCCATGCGGTCATGTTTTCATATGTGGAAGCTATGTTTCTGCGGCTGCCGGTGTGGTAGGCGCTGACAGCTATAAAATCGCCGTTCATCTCAGTGTTCGTCAGACTTGCGCTGTTCTTGTAGATCGTCTGATAAACTGTTTCAGCCTCTGCGCTTCCGTTCATCCTGTCAGCATATGAATCATACGCGAATGTGAGGGCTCCGCCCACATCGATCATGGAATGACCGTCCTGCTTTGATGATGTCATGTACTGTATTTCGGTGATCAGGTCAGCGTTCTTCTCGAACGCGGGATGCTCCCGCCTGAAACTGAAATACCGCTGCTCTGGTATGTATTTTATTTCTGCATGAAACGGTCCTCTGTGACTCAGAACAGTGTTTCCTTCGATTATGAGCGAGCACCAGTCCTTGAGGCTCGCGAGCCGCTGATACTGGTAGTTTATGGTCGCTTCAGTCTTTTCTATATTTTTTAAAAATGCTTCTTTGAGCACGGCAATGCCGCCGCGCCTGCACTCTCCGATCTCATCGAGCGAAAATCCCGCATCGGCCATGTATCTCACAGCCTGGACATCGCGCAGAGTTTCAGCCGAATAATAGCGATATCCGCTGTTGTCATCGATGCGGTCAGGGATTATCAGACCGATTTCCTCGTAATAGCGGAGCATTCTCGCTGAGACTCCGCATATTTTGCTTGCTTTTCCTGTAGAATAAAGTTTATCGCTGCCCATAAAGTCTCATTTCCTCTTGCGCTTTGTCACATTTGCCACAGACTGCGCCGTGGCGCGCTCTGCCGCCTGCGGGCAGTTCAGAGAATATGACTTCGCACCGGCCGTAATGTCATGAGAATCACAGACTGCCGTGATGGCATACCGGCTGCGCGCGCTTCTGTCCGCGTGAGCGGTCGTAAGTTTGCTGTCTTTTATTTATATTATTTTATTGTAGCAGAAAAATCTAAAATTTGAACAAAAGTGTTGCCTGATTGAATGTAATATAGTATATTACATCTAAGCGAGGCCACAGAAAAAATCCGCGGACGGGTTTTGATGCATGAAAGCAGAAGCGCCCTGGCTTCAGCGGTTCAGGATGTAATGCTGGCGTAGACATAAGCAGATTCTTTGCAATAGTGAAGTGATGGCAAGCCTGATGTATGTGCGGAAGAAAGAATGAGCTCGCTTGCAGATCCGTCGGCGGAATCTATAAACTTGATGCCTGAGGGCAGTTAGAATTGCTGTATGTGATCGACGTCAGCTCCGCTGACAACGGCAAGCTGGCTTAAGCTGAAGTTAAACACAGGAGGAGTATGGAGATGACACAGGAAAAGAGAAGAATTTATCTGATCAAGGCGCTCCAGAATGAGATGCCTGAAAATGCTGATATAGAGATACCGGAAAATGTACAGGGGCAGCGAGATCTGCTGAGGGCTCTTTTTAACGTGCGCATGCCGGCGCCTGCGTCTGATGAATTTCTGAAGGTTCAGGATGAGTATTTGCGGGAGAGAGCTCGGGAGAAGGGAATTACGGATGCGGCAGACCTTAAGCCTGTCTCCTCGGATGAGCGGCTGATCCTCTGGCAGGGTGACATAACTGCACTCAGATGCGATGCCGTAGTAAACGCTGCGAACAGCAGCATGCTGGGGTGTTTTCAGCCTCTGCACGGATGCATTGACAATTTTATCGGGACATTCAGCGGCATAGAGCTGAGGCTTGAGGAATACAGGCGGATGGAAGAGTTCAGGAACATTTACGGGACTGACTACAAACAGCCGACGGCAGTGCCGATTATAACTGATGCCTACAATCTGCCGTCAAAAAAGATTGTGCACGTTGTCGGTCCGATCGTCACTCCGTTTCTGATGCAGGAGCATATAGATCAGCTGGCGCAGTGCTACAGCTCGTGCCTCGACATTGCAGCGGAGCATTGCTGTGATGATATCGCTTTCTGCTGCATCTCCACCGGCGTGTTCATGTTCCCGCAGGACAAAGCAGCGGAGATTGCTGTCAAGACGGTGAAGGAATGGCTGGATGCGCATCCGGACAGCAGTCTGAAGAAAGTAATCTTCAATGTGTTTAAAGACAGCGATATGAGGATTTACCAGAAACTTCTTGGATCGGCGGATGGTCATGGTTTCAAAAAGGTCATGGGCAGGTGAGTGTGCTGTAGATCTTATTGCGGCAATCTGCGGCTTTAGCATAAAATTGAATGGTTTATAAAATTCCCGCCAGAAAACCCACGTGCCCTTGGGCCGTGGGATGAATGGCGGTTAGGATATATATTTTACCAGAATAATTGCATATCAGTAAAACATATGATGTAATATACATACAGGAAATCC
>CADBRA010000005.1 GCA_902796965.1 uncultured Eubacteriales bacterium
CTGCAGGCGTGTCAGTGTCTCAAAAGAGCAGTTCTTTTTGGAGTGCGATGCTGTGACGCACCGCAGCACTGCAGTAAAACCGTAAGATTATGGCCTGCGCGGCAGACAGAAACATTGTGATTTGTGAACGGAGCGATAAAGCTGTGCGGTATGAGTGCGCAGTACATAGCATCAGCGCTCACTGCGCATGCAGAATCGCAGTGAATAAAATACATGCAGTTGCTCCGGTATTTGCAGAGTTGTTCGGCGAATGATCTTAAGCTGCGCGATTTTTCAATGTATTCAGGACGCGCAGCCGTACGCCGGCGGAAAGCATAAAACAGCGGTCAAGACGCCGGCTTCATGCAGTTTATCCGTATGCGGCCGGCGCGGTCCGGGCGTATCATGACGGCGCCGAGCTCGTCGTTTCTGCAGATCGCGGCGCCGGAGGCAGAGATGCGTTCCATCGCTTCCGGTGTTGGGTGGCCGTAGTTGTTGCGGCCGACCTGGATCACGGCAGCCGCTGGTTTAACTGCTTCGAGGAATGCGGCCGAGCTCGAAAAGCGGCTGCCATGATGCGCAGCTTTAAGAACGTCTGCGGAAAGCATATCGCTATTAGACGATAAAAGAGCGTTTTCAAATGTTTCGTCGATATCGCCTGTGAAAAGATATGAAACGCCGCTGTATGTGACTCGAGTGACCATGCTGCAGTCGTTCTCGCTGTCCGGGTCGGCCGCGAGTTCTGCGAATTCTGATGCAGATCTCGGAAACGGCGACAGGACCTCTATGACGGCGCCTCCGACCGTGATCCTGCTGCCGCGCTCTGCGAAGATGATGTTTTCAGCCGGCACGCCGGTGTCTTCAACGATTTTATTTAGCTGAGAACGGTAAGCCTCTGATACGAGCAGCTTTTTTACGTGCACATACTTTGTGAGAGAGCAGAGGCCGGCGTAATGGTCGGTGTGCAGATGGCTTATGACCGCGAGGTCTATTGTGCCTGTTCCGTTTCCGAGAAAATAAGGCATGAGCACGGTTTTTCCGATATCTCTGTCATCGCTTCCGCCTGAGTCGAACATGATGTCGGTGCGGCCGGCCTTTAGGTGTGCGCAGTCTCCCTGGCCGACGTCGACGAATATCATCTGGCCCGACATGTAGTCGTAGTCAGCCGCAAATCCCGCGCCCGCACATACGGAGCCGGCCGCGAGGCATACGAGGAGCAGCGCGGCGGCAGTCCGGCGGCAGATGTGTGACGCCGCAAATCCGATTAAGTGCCGTCCTGTCTCTCCGCAGATGAAAAACAGGATGAAGTAATAGAACAGAAAAAATCCTGTCTCGGGTGACGGAAGATAAATGCATCTGCCGAATCCGCTCATGGTCAGCGAATTTATCTGCATGAGCAGGCGTACGAGCATTTCGTTCAGAAATGCCGCCGCACCGAACAGCGGCGCCGGGCAGAAGCTCAACGGTATCAGAACGGCGCCGAGCGGCACTATTAGACCGGCCAGCGCGATGGAAGGCGCGTTCAGCAGAAAGCCGGCCGGAGATATGTAATGGAAGCTCATCAGCGTAACAGGCATCATGCCCAGCTGGATCGCAAGCGTGCCGGCCGCATAGCGGATCATATCGCGCTTGAGCTGGTATTTGACAAAGCCGGCCGGCAGCATTTCACGTATGTTTTCTTTGTCCGGCAGAAGCAGGCGTGTCACGGGGTCTGTGACGGCGGCGATAGTCGTGACGGCGAGAAACGACAGCTGAAAACCGGCCGAGAATATGTAAGCCGGGTTATATATTAGCAGAATCAGGGCCGTGACGGAGATGCTGTTTATCATGTCGTACCGTCGCACGAGAGCCTTTGAGACAATCATGATCATGACCATGATCACGGCTCTGACAACTGAAGGCGAGAATCCGGCGAGAGCTGCGTACAGCAGAAGGCAGAATGCGACGGGCGCGTTTCCGGCGAGCGTCCGAGGCCTCCTGAATATGAAATTCACGATGGAATATACGAATCCGACGTGGAGCCCGGATGCTGCGAGCAGGTGCCCCGTGCCGTTCTCGCGGAAGTTGTCCTCGATGTCAGGGTCGAGATATGTGTCGTCGCCGAAGAGAATCCCGCAGAGCAGGCCGGCAGCGTCCGTATCCATGGCGCCCATGAGCTTCTCCTCGAATTCAGCCTTAAACTCAGCGAGCTCATGAGCGCCTCTGTTCCTGACGCCGCCGGCTTCGAACCCGGTCCCGTAACATGACATGCAGCTTAAAATTCTGCGGGACCTGAGGAAGCGGCTGTAGTCGAAGCCGCCCGGATTTGAAACCGGTTCCGGCTGCCTGAGCGTACCCCTCGCTACAGCGCGGCAGCCGGTATAGAGCCTGGGATCCGGACCCTTGTATTTATATACGCTGACACGTATGCGCTCACTGCGCTGCACGAATTCGCTGCCGGATGCCTCGCCGTAAGTGCCGCCGGCAAGTCTGACAGTGAACACTGCACTGTCAGGGGCAGTTCCATGTTCTGCCTCTGTGATTATGCCGGAGAGCTGAGCGGTCTGACCCCACATATTGTCAAATTGCGATGTATGTGCAAGGCTCAGCACTCCGGCCGAAAAGCCGAGTGCACAGAACAGGACGGCCAGGAGCGCGGCTGATCTGATATCTGCAAATGTGCGTTCCGCGTTTATGCGTCCGCTTTCTTTTTCTGCCTCGCCGATAAAACCATTTAATCCTTTATTTAGATAATTATGTAAAACCAAAGCGCTGAAAAAAAGCAGCGCACAGCCTGCAGCTGCTGACGCTGCTATCATTGATACTTCAAGTTTTCCGTCCGCGTTCCCAGCAGCGGCGATTCCTGTCGCAAAGGACGCGGCGGCTGTGGCCGTAGGCCTCCTCATCATATTATTTTACAGCCATGTACAGACCTCTGCCGACTTTCTTAACGCCGTCCATCGCCGAGAGAATGGCGTCGACATAAAGATCGATGTCGGTGTAGTTCATGTTTATTCCTTTGCGTCTCAGATATTTTAGAACTGTAAGCAGCCTGATGGGATAATCGCACGGGTTCTTGAAATACGGGTGATTTCTGATGACCATTTCGATCTCCTTTCTGTCAGGAAGCACTGCGCGTCCTTCGTTATATTCCTCTATCTGCTCCTGAAGGTGGCTTATCACGAAATCAAGCTGTGTTGTGTCCTTGTCGTATTCTTTGAAGATCGCGGCGAGCTCCGTGTAAAAGCTGAGCTCTTCTCTGAGTTTGTTTTCATTTACCGGTATGTCGAGTATGACTTCTGCTTTTTCCTGATGTGTTTGATGGGTGTCTTCCATGGCCTCCTCCTTATATTACCATTATATTCCAAATTCTTCGATATGTCACTGTTTTTTAGCCCGGTTTGTATGATTTGCGCCGGCTGATTTTCCTGTTTGCGGAAACGAAAATATGAATTGATTTTACCATATTAATGGCTTGTTTGCCTGTATATCGCCGCTATGATATAATTAAAAAAATATCGCAATCGTCATTTTTAATTTTTTCTATTGTTTTAAGATGCACTCGTTAAAGTGTGCAGGGGATTAAGTGAGAGAATTATATGAATAATATAACTGATGAAAACAACTTCATTCCTGAGGCAGGCGAATCTCAGGAGTCGGAGAGTGACGGAAAGAAAAGAAAAAAGGATAAAAAGAAAAAAAAGAAGCATCCGGTGCTAAAAGGCATACTGATTGCAGTTCTGGCGCTCGTGCTCGCCGGATGCGCTTACGTCGGATATGTCGTAATAACGGCTCCGTCTATCGATCCGGACAATATCTACACCATGCTTAACACGACATCGATGCTTTACGATGGCGACGGCAACGAGCTCGAAGCTGTCAGCACCGCTGATTCCAGAACGCTTGTCACTATAGACGAGGTTCCTGACAACCTTAAGAACGCGTTTATAGCGATCGAGGACAAGACTTTTTACAAGCACAATGGATTCAACATTGTCAGGATGTTCGGCGCGATAAAAAACAGCATCGTGTCCGGAGGCCGGGTCGGCGGAACGAGCACAATAACTCAGCAGCTTGCCAGAAATTTGTATCTGAGCAGTGAGAGGACTATAAACAGAAAGATAAAAGAGGCGTATTACACGATAATCCTCGAGCACGATCTGTCTAAGAAACAGATACTTGAGGCTTATCTCAATACGATTTATCTGGGCTACAACTCGAGCGGCATAGAAGCGGCTGCAAAGGCGTACTTCGGATGCGACATCTCCGATTTGTCCATTGCGGAGTGCGCTGTTCTCGCCTCGATTCCAAAGAGCCCTAACAACAACTCTCCTGTAAAGAAAATCGAGAAGACGGAGATCGATTCAAGCAATCCGAATATTATATCGGAATCGTCGGACGGCACATATGTAAACGTATATAACGACGGATACAAATCGCGTCAGAAGCTCGTTCTCGACAATATGCTCGATCAGGGATACATAACTCAGTCAGAATATGACGAAGCAGTAAACGAAGACATAAGGTCCGAGCTTAATCCTACGGAGCCTCTTAAGTCCACGGTTGCAACGTATTTCGCCGATTATTGCCTCGACGAGGTTGTCAGCGATCTCATGACTAAGTACAACATGGATGAATCGTCGGCCAGAAACATGGTTTACAACAAGGGGCTCAAGATTTACAGCACGATCGACGTAGACATGCAGGAGACGGCAGAAGAGATGTTCGAGCGGAACTCGAATTTCCCGGGAGTCACGAATTTGCATCGCGATTCGCATCGTAACATCATCGGGACAGGGGCTAAAAAAGGAACCGTCATATTGTATTACAAGCCTAATTATTTCGCTGACGACGGCTCGTTTGTTCTCTCGGATGACGAATATCAGACAGACAGCAGCGGAAATCTCGTGATACTCAAGGACAAGAGGCTGAACATATACAAGGGCACAGACGGCAAGCCTCAGCTGTCGCTCAAGAACATGTACGAGATGGAAAACGGCCGCATGTACACGACTAGCGGCGGATATTTCAACGGCCTTACGTCGAGCGATCTTTCATATGATTCGGATGGAAACGCGGTTGTCTCCAAGAGCTTCCTGAACAAACATCCTGATTTCTTCAGGATCGGAGACGGCAGCGTGACTGTTTCGCCGGATAATTTCACGCTCAATCAGAAGACTATCCAGCCTCAAGGCGCGATGGTCATCACCGACTACAAGACGGGACAGATAAAGGTAATGGTAGGCGGCAGAGGCGACGTCAAGGGCAAGATGATATACAACCGAGCCAACAATCCGAGACAGCCGGGATCGTCGATCAAACCGATAGCAGTATACGGACCTGCGATCGAGTCGGGCGTGGACAAGGGAACGCGGTACACTGCCGGAACGACGGTAGAAGACGCTCCTACGAGAAGCGGCTGGCCTACAAACTGGTACAACGGCTACAGAGGATATGTAACGCTGAGAACGGCTCTTGAACAGTCGATGAACGTGGTCGCAGTCAAGATCGTAAACGACATCGGATATGATTACTCGGCCGAGATGCTTAAGAAAAACGGCGTCACGACTGTAGTTGAAACAGGCGACAATACTGACCTCAACCCTGCGGCACTCGGACTCGGCGGCATGCTAAAGGGCATTTCGCCTCTTCAGATGGCTTCGGCCTACGGAACGTTCGCGAACGGCGGCGTGCACATAACGCCGACCACATATACAAAGGTAGAGGATTCACAGGGCAACGTCATACTTGAAAAAGAGCCTGAGCAGACTCAGGTTTACGACGAAGGCGTAGCGTGGATCATGACGGATATGCTCCGCACTACAGTCGAAAGAGGCATAGCGGGCGCTGCAGCGATCGGCGTTCAGCCTGTAGCAGGAAAGACAGGAACTACCACAGACAACTACGATGCGTGGTTTGTCGGCATGACGCCTCAGTATTCGGCTGCTCTCTGGATCGGAAACGATTACAATATAGAGCTGACGAGAGGATCGGCTGCTGCAGCGCAGCTCTGGTCAAGGATCATGAGAAGGGAACTCGCCGGCACAGACTATGAGTCGTTCGGAAAGAGGCCTTCTGACGTCGTCGTCAGAGGAGGCGAATACTACGTAAAGGGTACGAGACCTCACGGCGAGACAGCACAATGGAAGTCGGGAGACGGTGACAAGACCGACGAGAATAATAACAATGAATCGGCGTCGGGCACGAGTTCGAACCGCCAGAGCAGTACTAAGAAGAATACTGACGAAAATACTGCTTCAACTGAAAATTCAGGAGGTACGTCGTCCGGCGGATCTTCGTCGAACAGCGGCGAAAGCAGCGGAGGCAGTGGTACTCACAGCGGCGGAGGCAGCAGTTCCGGCGGAAGCAGCGGGGGCAGCGGTACTCACAGCGGCGGAGGCAGCAGTTCCGGCGGAAGCAGCGGGGGCAGCGGTACTCACAGCGGCAGCGGAAGCTCCGGTGGCAACTCCGGCGGCAGCGGGACCAGCGGAGGCAGCTCAGGCGGTACCGGCGGCGATACAGGAGTCGTTGATGATTAGCAGAGTCAGTAAATATTACTGAAAACAAAGCGCTCAAACATCATATGATTAAAGATAATCGTATGGTGAATGAGCGCTTACTGTTTATCTGAAGTTACGTCGGCGGGCGGATTCAGGATGGAACCGGCTATGGAAGACGCTGATTCCGGATTTTGCGGTGCTTCGAGACTCAAAAGCCCAGCTCTTCGCCGACGAGTATGACTTTTATGCGTCCCGCCGGATTGCACAGGCGTGTTATGACAAATTGAGCGCAGATGCTGTCCGGACTTTTACAGTTGCCGCATTCACCTGTGACTGAGCACGGAGTGCTCGTAATGTCGAACCTCATCATGTTGGCAGGCGCCGCGGTGTTTCTTGCTCTTGAGACAGCGTCGTCGAGCGTTTTGACGACTTTGTTCATGCCAGCTATGACGATAACCTGTTCCGGTCCATAGATCAGAGCGGCGGCTCTGTTGCCGTTTCCGTCTATGTTCACGAGTATGCCGTCCTCGCTTATCGCGTTTGAGCTCATGATGAATGTGTCGGAGAGGAGCGCACGCCTCATCATATCTTTCTTTTCATCAGCGTCAGCGGCCTCGCTGCGGTCTATGCATTTCCTTGACGATTTCATGCGGCTTATGATGCCGAGCTCTTCCATCGTCTTTGAGCCTCCCCAGGAAACTGTGTGATCCTCAGGTATGAGTTTTTCGGCGAGCTCCGCCGCTTCTGCTCCGCTGTGGCAGTAATGAGCTTCAAAGTGTCTGTTCGAGAGTGCTTTGACTACGCGCGGTCCGAGGAGATCATAGCGCTTCTGCACCGGTTCTGCTGGTTTCATGTTTACCTCCATGCAAACTGACTTGTTCCAGAAAAATCTTAATTTTTTCCTGAAAAAAAACTGAAAATTATTTTGATGATAAAAATATTGCCGTAATCATAAATTTTTTGATGTATTTTTATCGTTTTCAAGTATTTTATAATATTTTCTGAAAAAAGAGAAAAAGCAGTGTAAAAAATTTTCGTACAAGCCTTTAAAATGCAATGCGCAGAGTGCTCCGCGCACATTTTTTAAATGTTACGCTTTTGTTACAGTATTTTTATCGTTTAATTACCGTTTTGGATTGGCGTTGACACCGAAAGTGTTTTGCAATAAAATTGAGAAGTAATAAATTTTAAGGTTTCATACCAGAAATTTTAAGTTTTGATTGTTTTTTTTCATTCATGAATCAACGATTATCGGCAGATCGCATTTCTGGTTGCTTTTCTGATTATTTGTGACAGCCGCAGTTTGATATCGGGTGAATTATGTTGTTTTAAAATAAACGGATTGTAAATTGAGGTTTAATTATGAAAAGTCATTCGCGCACCGCAAGACGCGGAATTGCCATCGCTCTTACGGCAGTCCTCGCTTTGACGGCGGTTTTTGCACAGTCTCTTGCCGTTTCAGCGGCAGACGAAAATGTTTACTGCAAACAGATGGGTAAAGGTTACTGCACGCTCGCTTCCGCGACCATGATGCTCAGATCAAAGGGCAAGCTTGAGAATATGTCAGGATGGACATCGATCACACAGAGCACTCTCAAGTCGACGGCGTGGTTAAACGGCGCGGGTCTCAGACACAGCTTCACTTACAAGGGAATGTCTGTTTCATACGGCGATTTCGGCAAATCGTCACAGACAAAAGCCACGCTTCTGGCGATGCTCAAGAAGCACCCCGAGGGTATTGAAATCTACGAGAGGGCTCTTCCTCACGCTATATTCCTTACGAGATATGACAGCAGCACAGATACGTTTTACTGCGCTGATCCGGCTCTTTCAGCGAGCGAGAGGACGCTGGCAAGTTCATATCTGCGCCACGTTTCGAGTTCCTCGGCAGCAGCAAAGGTACAGGAAGATATTATCAGGGGTCTCGACTCATACTGGTACATATCCAAGTATAACAGCACCGCTTCATCAGCGTATGACAACAGTGATGTAGCGTCTGATACAGGCACGAAGAACAGTGGTTCTGCATCTAATACAGGAAACACGACAGCGAAGCCGTCAGACAATACAGGAAA
>CADBRA010000006.1 GCA_902796965.1 uncultured Eubacteriales bacterium
AATACAAATGGTAATATCAGTGGCTAATATGTGACTTTTACGTCAAGTGGCAATTCAGCAGGATATATTTTATTCAGCCTAATGTCTGGTGAAGATCCTATTGTAGAATTTGCCTTTGAAGGGAATGGTCCATTAGATACTAAAAAAACACCGATCAAAAAAATGCCGTCTATTGAAAATAACAGTAATGGCAATCAGAAGATCTTATACACTGGTCCTGGTGAAATATTTGTTCCATTGGAAACAAATACTTTTTATTCTGTTTACGATCATGAAGATATTTCAAAATCATCGGCTATGTTAGCGTCTGGTGATGTAAATATCTATGATGGCATTATTAAATGGGATGATGCAAATATAAATACAAATTCTGTTAAAAAGATTACTTCATTTGGATCAGGATCCGATTACTGGCTTATGACTGATTTTTCTTCAGGTGGAGTATGTACTCCGACAGCAGCCACAAACGTACTTTGGTATTGGGGATATGAGCGTAATTGTTCAAATGTAATGAATAAGGTTTCTGCTTATAGTACAAATAAATCAAAAGCTATAGCTATCTTCAAAATATTGTATAATGCAATGGGAACGAACGTTACTACAGGCACAAAGGATTCCAAGATATTGGATGGATATAAAAGCTTTTTTGGTGTATCAGCAGGAACAGGAACATGGAATTATAAATCGATTCCGGCTAGTTCGAATTATAGCAGCTATACTAAAGAACTTGATAACGACTGCCCTATACATCTTGTCCTTCATACAAAAAACAGTGTTTTAGATAAAGGGGAAGGCCATTGTGTCATGAATTTTGGCTATGCTCAGAGTAATACAGGGGTGAAATATCTGTTTGTTATGGATGGATGGTATCGTTACGGACGTTTCGTAAAATTTAACTATTATCCTTACTTCTTCGGATATAAAATATGGGTTGCGTAATATATTTAACACGCCCTATAGGTGGTGGGATGAATTGCGATAAATATGACGTTTTTTGACTTTTGTATCTTATAGCAGAATAATCTAATTATAAATCAGCCGTATATGCCGAAAAGGTTGTAAACACAATGCAATCAGATACAAATAATCATTCGGTATTTATGCTGCACTATCATCTTATTATGTGTATAAAATACCGTAACAACGTAATAGATGATAATATCTCTAATCGTCTGAAAGAGATATTTGTAAAGATTGCTCCTACTTATAACATTACGTTAGAGGAATGGAACCACGATATAGACCATGTTTACGCATAGCAGGATAATACTGGCGTTTATAGTAAATACTATAATAAATAAATCAGTCATGAAAGGAGCAGATTCATGAAAACTTACGAAACAGTAATTCTTGCGGTAATTCTCGGGTTTTCAACTGTTCTGGGCTTTCAAATCCACAGGTCATACATTGCGTCACATAGTTATTACCCGATGGCCGGTGAATGTAAGGTGATTTACAAATACACGGAACAAACGGGTGATTTTACCGATTATTATATTATTATCACTGATTTGATAGCTGACGATAATCAGGATATCGATCCTGATACAGAGGCAGGATCAGGGGGAAAGCAAGGCAGACCATTTACTCTTTCCTGTACCGAAGACCAGTATAATCAGGTGCAGGCCGGTGACATCGTCGATTGCGAAAGAGATCAGACGACCACAGATTATTCTGGAAAAGTGCACAGCATCAGCCACATGCCAGATGATGAAATCAAATAGATGATTGATCATCAGAACATGCCATTTGAACCATGATACTGTAATTCGTCAGTATTTATTTCTGCATTGTTCATATATAAGTTGTTATTATTTTTTAACGGGGAGAAAACGAGATGAAGAAATTAGCGAAAAAGATTTCGGTGATTTCGGTCGCTGCTGTGTTGATTCTCACACAGTTTACGGGAGTATTTGCAGCTGAAACACCGGCACCTGTTCTTTCCTCTGGGACGGCAAACAGAGAAACAGCCGTAAGCAGCCAGGGAAATGACGGTTCTTACTATTCGATGGCAGGCGACTGCCAGGTCACTGACAAATATACCAGAGAAACATCGTCAGGCACCAGTTATTATATTGTGATAGACGGATATACTGCGGATTACTATCAAGTAATCAATCCGAAAACTTCTATCAAACCGAAAGATCGCAAAGGTACGCTTTACACTCTTTCGTGTACCGAAGAACAGTACAGTCAGGTAAAGACCGGAGATGTAATAATCTGTGAGCGTGATCAGACAGATACAGATTATACGGGAAAAGTCCACAGTATCGGTCAGCTTACAGAATCCGATATTCAGACGATAATAGAGCATCAGGAAAAATATTACGGCGGATTCGCCGACGTATCGCAAGACACACCTCATTCTGACGCGATCGCTTACTGCGCAGATCCTGAACGCGCAATCATAAGCGGAGACGGTTCAGGATATTTTCATCCTGATAAAGCAACTACGAGAGCCACATTTGCTATCATGCTTCTGAGAACGCTTGATATATCTACAGATGATGTCTCGGAGAAAAATGTGTTTGATGACGTTAAGGCTTCTGATTACTTCGCACCGTATCTGTTAAAAGCATACAGCATGAAATTAATATATGGCTGCGGAGACAGAAAAATGATGCCGGAGACAGGAATGAGAACGGAAGATGCTGCAGTAATACTTTACAGATATTTCGCATCAGAAAATACATCCGCATATTCCGGCAGATATTCGATTCCTGATGGAATTACAACAGACGGCACGATTTCCGATTATGCAGAAGATGCATGCGGCTGGGCTCTCAGCACAGGAATAATAGATCCTGACGGTGGGACTTTTAAACCTGATAATGTTCTCACCAGAGCAGAATCAGCGCAGATCATGAAAAATATTTCAGATTCGGGCCAGATGGAAGCGCAGAAGCTGTTCAATGTCCGGGCTGAAAATATTAAAGCAGTATATGTAAGCAGCACTGCAGCAGATGTACTTATGCAAAAAGTTCCCGAAAATTCATTCAGCAAAGCTGCTGCTGAAATCAATGATTTCAGTTATACAGGGAGGAGGTTCAGCCCTCTTGCAAATGGTTGGGATTACCGCATTACCGTTGAGTACAATGATGCTGAAAACAGCCGGCTGGATCTTGTGATTTCTGAACACAAAATAGACTGCGGGTATTTCAGTTATACAGGCGATACCAGCGGCTTGATGAATTTCATCCTTACATATACTGGTAAATAAACGATCTGTTATATAAAACAGAATAAGGAGAGGATATTTGTCTCCTGTGACAGGAGTGCGGGCAGAATCACGGGATAACCATGCAGGTATTCAGGAAAATGTCCGCAAAGAAAATTCAGACAATATCGAAATGATCAGGGACTTTATCCTGCCAGTAATAATTATTCCTTTTTTTGGAAAAGACACTATCCTGTTTGTTGTCTTAATGCTATACTTAGTTAAAGAAATTTGTTTTTGAGTTCATGAAAAGGAGATCTGCAATGAAAAGAATTCTGTCGGTTTGCATCGTATTTGTCATGATTCTGTCGTCTTTGTCTGTAACGGTCTTTGCAGCGGATGAAGGGACTGCGGATGAAGAGTTCAGCGATATCAGGGGTCACTGGGCAGAAGCCACGATAATGAAATATAAGGATAATGGAATAATATACGGTTATCCGGACGGGACGTTCAGACCTGATCAGCCTGTTACCCGCGCCGAACTTGCGAGGATCGTCACTGCTGCTTTTCAGCTGTACTCGATAGACGGAGTGAGATATAAGGATGTCAGCTCGGATGCATGGTATTATACCTATGTGGACCGCAGCCATTCATATATTCCGGTCTATCCTCTGCCGGTCGGCTATGATTCAAACCGTCCTTACGAAGAAGCGAGTGCACAGGGCGGAGACTGTTTCCTGCCTGAGGAACCTGCGCTGCGCATGCATGTAGCTGAGACTCTCGTCAGAATAAAGCGTGACAAGGATTACAAGACATCTCTCGATATGCCGGATATTCAGGGCATGAAAGATGAGCTGAAAACCGTGTTCAAAGATGACGCTTACAGCAGTATTCTTGCCATGCATGGAACAGTACCGGCAAATGTGGACCATGTGTTCAGATATACGTGGCTTGCGTATAAATATAATATCATGGTTGGCAAAGCAGACGGATATTTTGATCCATACGGCTATGTTACACGCGCGGAACTTCTGACAGCGATAGACAATACGCTTGAGGGTATTCCAGATTAACGTAGATAATCTGGTTCAGGAGGCCGGACCATACTGCTGCAATATATTTTAGGTTATGCGACCCGAGTCGATGCAGCAAGGTTGCCGTCAGTAAACTGCCGTGGTAAAATCAAATACTGAATCTGCATATTGTGACAGTTTGAAACAGGAAATTAATAATTTTGTTTGAAAGCTTATGATCAGGCAAAGCTGCTGATGTCGCGGCTTTGCCTGATTTTGCGCACAGTACAGAAGGGAAGGCTGACCGTGAAAATACATGAAAATGTGTCCGGTCCGATTGATAAAAGGAAAATACAGCTGCGCTCTGACTTTGCTGCAGCAGCTGCGCTTACAGTGATCACAGCTTTGCTGCTCATGGCACGCGCGTTTGTGTTCGGCATTAAATACTATCCGCAGCTTGACGACTATCTGCAGTATTTTTACTATCTGCAGTACCATACGTTCGCTGATCTTCAGGCGGCGAGCGGCCTTCTCGCGTCGCGGCCGCTCGCCGGGCTGGCTGATTATTTCATCTGGAGCAGGATGCCGTTCGCGGTCGACACCGTGATCCTGTGCCTGATGTACGCTGTCTCGGTTATCCTCATAAGGAATGCGCTGAGGCGGTATTTCGACCTGAGCTCATTGTTCGCAGTCTTCATGGCACTCATGCCGCTCGGAACAGAAGCGGAATACTGGATCAGCGCTTCCACGCGTGTGATACCGGGAACGCTCGTAGCAGCTCTCGCTGAACTGCTGTTTGTGAAATGGCTCTACAGCAGAGGAAAAAGTGCCGCGTCATGCCTGATTCTTTCAGGCGTCATGATGACGGCGTCGTTCTGGTTTTACGAGCAGACAGGACTGCTCGCCGCAGCTCTGCTGTTTGTGACAGCCTGTCTCGAACGCCGCAGAAGAGGTCTGCGTCCCCTCGGCATACTCATATGCATCCCGGCTGTGGCCGTGGCATTCTGTATCCCGAACCTTTTTATAGTCGAGGGCTCAGGCTACAGCTCGCGCGTTACAGAAGCTCTGACGAGCACAACACCGTTCATGGAGAGATTACAGACATTTGCGGAGCAGCTAAAAGCTGTCATGCTCGACGGCTCTTTTTCAATAATTACAAAAGGATTCAGGCGGGGTGCCTCTGAGATATTTTCAGGCGGACATACGGTCTGGATAATATTGGTAATACTGATGTGTGCGCTTCTTTTTTTTGTTTCATTTATCGAAAATCCAGGAGCGCAGATCTCTCACAGGAAAAAGAAAATCAGAAACTGGGACGATACTGTCGGTGGCTCAGCTGCGATTGTTCCTGAATTCATGAGATTTGATTCCGGTATATCAGTGAAAAATATTGAAGAACATAAGCCGCTGCAAGGACACGGACCGCTCCCGGCTCTTCTCACAGCAGCTGTTCTGATCGCCGCACCGCTCGCCATTTTCATGCTCCAGGGAACGCCGTGGTTCTGCTTCAGGAACGCAGCGCCGTCGTTCGCAGGCTTCGCGCTTCTGGCAGATTTCATAATCACATGGATTTCGTCTGCAGGCGGAGAGATGATGAGGAGGATCTTTCCTGCTGCGCTGGCAGCGCTCCTCGCGCTGTTCTTCGTCATATGCGGAGTTTCAGAAACGATGGACTACAAGGCTGTTTGCGACTATGACACCGCTGTTTCCAAAGCTTTTGCAGAGGAGCGATACACATTGAGAGATGCGTATGATTACGACTGGGAGGATCCGATCGGCGTAATCGGAGTATCGTATAATGATCAGGCGGATCAGAACTATTTCTGGCACGATCACGTGCTAAGCTGCACAGAGAGCACTTGGACGCTGGATGCACTCACGAGGATTAACGTAGTTCCGATTTATGAGACGGAGATAACCGGCATACAGGCGGGCGCTCCAAATGATGCACGCATATATCATTACCTGTATTATTATGACCGCAGCAGAAAAACACTCACACGCGTCAGACTCGTGCTCCAGTACAGGGAAAGCGCAGGCAGTCACTATGAAGTCGATGATTACAATACCGGTACCAGGATCGGCACTCTCGTGATCTCAAATGGCACTCAGATATTTACAAAAGAATAAACCGACAGAAAATCATAAGATGCATAAAAAGCTTAACTGTGAGATAATTATAAACACAAAGTATGTAAAGCTGAACAATATATCGGAGCAATATTTCAGAAAGGGCCCGGATCATGAAACTTTCTCTGGTAATTCCAGTATATAATGAAGAGAACAAAATAGCCGATACACTCGCGGAGTGCTGCAGCGAACTCGATAAATCGTTTGATGACTACGAAATAATAATAGTTAACGACGGTTCGTCCGACCGCTCCGCGGACAAAGTCAAGCAGCTCGCATATCCTAAAGTAAAGATGATTTCATATAAGAAAAACCGAGGCAAGGGATACGCCGTGAGAAGAGGCGTCCTGGTTTCATCAGGAGACGTGATATGCTATACAGATGCCGATCTCGCGTACGGCGCTGACATAATAAAGCCGATGACCGATGCTCTGGAGTCGTGCGGCGCCGATCTGGTCATAGGAAGCAGAAAAGACACTGAAGACGGATACGGCGGCTATCCGCCGCTGAGGAAAGCAGCGTCGCGCGTTTATTCCGACATGGTAAGACTTGCTTCAGGAGTCAGCTACGACACGCAGTGCGGCATAAAATGCTTCAGAAAAGACATCGGAAGGCTTCTTTTCGCGCTCATGAAGACTGACACTTATGCTTTCGATACTGAGGTCATCATGATCGCCGAAAAGATGAACCTCAAGATAAAGGAATATCCGGTTAAGATCATGAATCACAGCGACTCTCACGTAAATATCGTAAGGGACA
The DNA here is from genome assembly GCA_902796965.1 of uncultured Eubacteriales bacterium. GTDB lineage: Bacteria > Bacillota > Clostridia > Peptostreptococcales > Anaerovoracaceae > RUG708. The sequence continues at coordinate 7,060 of CADBRA010000006.1, forward strand.
GCGCTGTCATGCTCAAGGATATGCTGAGGATAAGACACAGGATAAAGAAATAGGCGCAGCAGAAACGTGAGACTTACATTCTGGATCTGCTTATTTCTGGCTGCCGGCTGAGCCGGCTCAAGTGTACAGATGATTGCTGGTTTAGATAAAAAGAAGTGAAATAAAAAGATATGAATGTTAAAGAAAATGTGCTTAAATTCCTCGAAGAACATAAAGACGAATTCGTTTCTGGCGAGGAAATAGCGGAAAGCATAGGCGTCACAAGATCATCCGTCTGGAAAGCGATAAGCTCGTTCAGAAATGAGGGATATGATATAGAAGCAGTCACCCGCAGAGGCTACAGACTGAAGTCAGAGAGCAATATGCTGACAAGCGGTGGAATCGGATCGCTCATGAAATACGCTGATCCGTCGCTGCTGACTGTCTATCAGGAAACTGACTCTACAAATACGAGAATAAAGGCGGCCGCCCTTAAGGGAGCGCCCAATGGAACAGCGGCTGTCGCAAACGAGCAGTCTGATGGCAGAGGCCGGCTGGGACGGAAATTCGTATCGCCTCCGGGATCAGGAATTTATCTGTCGATTCTTCTTCGGCCTGATACAGATCTTGAAGGAGCGATTCCGATTACTACGGCTGCATCCGTCGCTGTCTGCGAAGCTGTGAGAGATCTGACGGGCATGGATGCGGGCATAAAGTGGGTGAATGACGTATATATCGGAAGCAAAAAGATATGCGGAATACTCACTGAAGCTGTCACTGACATCGAAACAGGAGGACTGGACAGCATCGTTGCAGGCATCGGCATAAATTACAGTTACAATCCTGACGCTTATCCGGAGGATCTTCATGAGAGAATTGGCTGGATATATGAAGATACCAAACCTGCCGTGAGCAGAAATGAGCTGGCGGCCGCTGTCATAGACAGAACACTTTATTATGCTGACCATCTCAGCGAAAGAGCTTTCATTGAACCATACAAACGGTATTCGATCATCATAGGAAGAAATATAATCTGCACGAGAGGCAATGAAAAATTTGAAGCCAGAGCCGTCGGAATTGACGACAACGGCGGTCTCATTGTCGATACAGATACGGGGCGCAGGACGCTTTCGTCCGGAGAGATATCAGTGCGCTGGAAGAAGGATCGATGAATAAACACAGGGCGAGAGGAAACAGATTCAGAGATTTCATATACGACGTGAGTGATATACTCATCGTACTGCTGATAATACTTGTTGCCGCTGCGATCATAATATGGCGTGTTTCCGCTATAATGAATTATTCAGCAGGCGGCAGTTTATCTTTGGGAGAAACAGAGATTTCGCAGACTGACGACAGCTCCGCTGACAGCGAAGCAAAGAGCGAAGTATCGGCAGACAGCAGCGCTTCAGAAGATAAGAGCAGCGGCGGCCGCGGTACTGTATATGAGATAACGGTATCAAAGGGCGAGACTGCAGATGAAATAGCTGCGGTGCTTAAGGATGCCGGCCTGATATCTGACACTCAGGAATTTATGGATGCTGTTTCGGATGCCGGCGCCGAAAACAGAATAAGAGAGGGAACTTACAGCATAGAAAAAGGTTCGACTGCGGATGAGATAGTGACCGTGCTGACAAGCTGACGGCCGCCGCTCACGGAAATTAGAGCGGCAGGTCAGGTTCTCTGCCGGACATATCTGTTCAGCATTATTTGACGAGCTGCAGGAGCAGAACATATCAAATTCGATCCGTGACAGAAACCTGCACTGCAGCAGACGGACCCGGTCAGGAAGATCGTGATGAGCAGTCTGCTGTACCGCGCAGTCAAAAAAGACTTTACAAAATGTGAACATTGTTTTATACTAACACTTGTCGGTTATGCGCCATTAGCTCAGCTGGATAGAGTAGCACACTACGAATGTGAAGGCCCCGGGTTCGAATCCCTGATGGCGCGCCATTTAAAGCGGATGCAGCTTTTGCTGCATCCGCTTTTGCGTTAAATGACAACAGAAAGCCATAATGAGAACGAAATACTGCCTTGCGGCGCCTGGGCAAAGCAGACTCAGAAGCCGGGCGAAATGAATCGTTCAGGCGCCGCATGCGGGCGGAGCCCGCGCAGGATTCATATTTTTTAATAAATACAGCAAATGAAATATGTGATTTCTAAATATTAATTTTTCAGATAATTAACGGTGCTAAAAGATATTAACGGCGCCAGATGATATAATTAATGAAGTATCGGAATTTTATGGAGAAAAGAAAATGGATGACATAAATAATTTAATTAATATGTGCAGCAATATAGTGGACGACGTTACTGATTCAGTCGTAAAGGGTGATTTCTCAAATCTCGCCTCAGATATAAGACATCAGACCGACAATTTCCTGGGAGGCGGCAGACACGGCGGATATGCAGGGCAGCCGGATGACGGCATATACAGACCTCAGACAGGCCGCAACAGTGAGGATCATAAGTCAATATTCGACGATGCGTCACACATAAACTTTACTCAGAGTTCTGCACGGAATACATATTCATATAACGATGCAAGTCAGGAGAACGTCAGCGGAGGCGCATGGACATATAGCAGCGCCGGATACAGCGGATCCGGCGCGGGCGTCAGAGAAGGATTCGGACAGAATTATTCGACTCATGTTACGCGCACAGAGGGAAAAGATCTGTACCGCAGTGTCAGAAGAAACCGCAGGGTCACACCGTTTACAATAATGCGCCCCGGAAGTGCAGGCGGAACGGCGGTTTCAACTTTAGGATGGATAGGGACACTGATTTTTGTTCCGTCTATAATAGGCTGCTTCTTTCCGGTAAATATCGGCGGGATCATCGCGTGCGGAATATTCGCGGGTATATCTGTTTTTGCAGCCAGAAAAGGAATGATCAGCCGCAAACTTGTCAAAAGATTCTACCGGTATGCCGGCATAGTCGGCAGACGTGAATACGTCGACATACACGAACTGGCTCAGCAGACATCGGAGTCAGACGATCAGGTTATCAAGAATCTTAATGCGATGATTGACAAAAACATGCTGCCGCCGTCGGCTGTTTATGATGATCAGCACACGACACTGCTGCTGACCGATAATGCTAAGAATCAGTATCAGGCAGCAAAAAAAGCGCGTGAAACGAGAGAGCGCGAGGCGGCAGATGCACAGGCTCAGGCACATCAGCCTCAGAGCGAGAATCAGAAAATACTTAAGGAAGGCAGAGCGTTTATCAATGAAATCACGGACGCTCAGATCAATATAACGGACGTCGGCATGAAACAGAAGCTCGACAGACTTGAAAAAGTCGTGGACAGGATTTTCGACCAGGTAGAGGATCATCCGGAGACTGCTTCAGACATGAGAAAGTTCATGAATTATTACATTCCGACGACTGAAAAACTGATAAACGCGTACGAGAATCTCGACAGACAGCCGGACGGCGAAAATATAGCGAAGACAAAGAAAGAAATCGAGGATGCGGTCGACGCGCTCACATCGGCTTATGAACAGATGTTCGACAGGATGTTCGAAAACGTGGCATGGGATATTTCATCCGACATTTCAGTGATGAAGTCTATGCTCGCGCAGGACGGTCTTTCTGAAAGCAGCTCGGCCGCCGACAGTGCGGAAGGCCCGAAACTTGAACTGTAGAACCGCAGTCAGGCGCCATCATCAGAAGGAAACATAGTAAAATTCCGGAGACTTACAGCAGAAATAAAAGCAGGCTTCAGCACACGATGTTTTACCGAAGGAAGTAGTTTTGGAAAAAAGATTGGAGAATAAAAATGAGCGATCAGTTTGATGATTATATGAATAACGGACCGACACTTACTCTTGACCCCTCCGGGGACAGGACTGCATCCGGGAGCACAGGAGCTCAGGATGCCGTCAGCAAGGCTCAGGAAGCTCTTAGTGACGTCGGCAGGCTTGGAGGCCAGGCTCAGAACGGCTTTAAGCAGACGCTTCAGCAGAATTCGGCATTTCAGCAGCCTCAGCCCGATCCGTTCGCTCAGCAGAACGCCTCGCCGCAGTATCAGCAGACTGCTCAGTACGAACAGCCACAGCCGCAGATGCAGCAGGCAGCCACTCAGTATCAGCAGACTCAGACACAGACAGCTGATCCGTTTCATCAGGCTCAGCCTTCGCTGACGACAGATCCTTTTCAGCAGATGCAGGGAGCTCCCCAAATGTATCAGCAGCCACAGGCGCCTTCGGTACAGAACGCCGACGATATGGTACAGTACCTCAGCCCTCAGGAGAAACAGCAGGTCGAGCAGTTCGCGAAGCAGATCAATTTCACTGACAGCCAGGTCATATTTAATTACGGCGCTGGTACACAGAAAAAGATGGCAGGGTTCTCTGAAAGGGTGCTCGAGGACGTCAGGACAAAGGACATGGGCGAGGTCGGCAGCATGATAACGTCCCTCGTGACTGAGCTCAAGAATTTCGATGTAGAAGAGGATGACGGAAAGATCTTAGGATTTTTCAAGAAAAAAAAGAACAACATCAATACACTTAAAGCTAAATACAATTCTGTCGAGAAGAACGTGGCGGAGATACAGAACAAGCTGGAAGAGCACCAGATCACGCTCATGAAAGACTCTGCGATGCTCGACAAGATGTACGCGGCCAATACGAATTACTTCAAAGAGCTGACGATGTATATCGCTGCAGGAAAGCTCAGACTCGAACAGGTCAGGAACACCGACCTCGCCGAACTTCAGAGGAAGGCGGCTGAGAGCGGATCTCCTGTTGATGCTCAGGCAGCAAAAGATCTGGCGGCTTCATGTGACAGATTCGAAAAGAAGATATATGATCTTGAGCTGACGCGTACTGTCGCTATGCAGACAGCGCCTCAGATCAGGATGGTTCAGGCGTCCGACAACGAGATGGCCGAAAAGATACATTCGACGATCGTGAACACTATTCCGCTCTGGAAGAATCAGATGGTCATTGCGCTCGGAATCGAACACTCGCTTCAGGCATCGAAGGCTCAGCGCGAGGTCTCGGACATGACGAACAAGCTGCTTCAGAAAAATGCAGACGCGCTCAAGACCGCTACCATCGAGACAGCAAAGGAATCCCAGCGCGGCATCGTCGACATAGAAACGCTCAAGCACACGAATGAACAGCTCATATCAACTCTCGACGAAGTGATGACGATCCAAAGGGAAGGAAAGGAAAAACGCGTAGAGGCGGAAAAGGAGCTCGCAGGAATAGAGCAGGAGCTCAGAAACAAACTTATGGAAGCCTCACACTCATAACACGTCAGAATAATAAGCAAAGACAGCGACCTGCAGAAACAGCCGTACGGAGTTTCCGGCTGGCACGATGACAAGTAGGTTCTTTACTTGAAAAATGGTATTGCGAAGCCGGGCCCGCTGACTGAGAACGGTGTTTCTGACTTATGGTATGCAGAGAGGAATTATTTATGAAAAAATGTATAAGATGCGGCTGTGATCTTGATGACAATATCATATTCTGTCCGAACTGCGGCGCGGCGCAGCCGGAACCGGATTATGGAGATGCAAATCAGTCATATCAGAATTACAGCGGTTATGTGCCGTCGTACAGTATAAGACCGAGAAACATCGTCCTATGTATAATCTTCACGATTATTACATTTGGCATCTACGGTCTCTACTGGATCTACAAGCTGGCAGAGGAATTCAACGACATCTCCGAGAGTCAGGACAGACGCCCGGGCACATCGCCGGGACTCGTGATATTATTCGGGATCATCACATGTGGAATTTACATGATTTACTTCTGGTACAAGATCGGGAAACAGGCATCAAAAATCCAGGATGCAGGAGGTTATTTTCTCGATGATATGTCAATAGCGTGCATGATTCTTTCGATATTTGGTCTCGAAATCATTTCATCAGCGCTCATGCAGAACCTGCTCAATCAGTATCTTAGAGGATACGGGATCAATTAAAAAAGTATGCTTTCATATATGAAAAGCGGGATGCATCATTCCGATGCATCCCGCTTTTTCAGCACAGCCGAGTGTTATGCTGCATTCCCGCGCAGCGGCATTCTTAATCCGTCAGGTCTTACAGTTCGCGTCCCAGGAGGAAGCTCGTTATCGAGTTATATATCATGATTATTCCGATGATCTTGACGACTGTCGACATGGTTTCAAACGGATTGAAGAGTACGATCAGTCCGAGCAGTATTGTGATTATCGCGAGCAGAATGTGCATCGCAGTTCTTGAAACATTATCTCTGCTGCTCACAGTCCTGTATAGTGAACCCGCACCGTTTATGATAATGCCTATTCCGATAAGTATAGGGAGTATGGAAATGATAAATGCAGGATGAAGGACAAATACCAGACCTATGATTATGAGTATTATTCCTCCGGCCGCAATACTGCTTCTTCCGCTGCGCAGTCCGGAAACGATCATAACCGCTGCTTCAGCTATGCAGCCGATTCCGATTACGATTGCAACGGCTCTGAGTGCGCTGTCTGACCAGATAAGCAGCACGATACCCATTATAAGAAGTATTACCGACATTCCGTAGCTTTGTTTTTTTTCAGTGCTCATAGTGATTCCTTTCTCCGGGTGCCTGCAGCGGCCCGGCTTTTCATATCTTTTGTATACCACAAATGAATGGAAATTTATATATCTGTAAAACAAATTTAAGGTTTTGTTATTTTGGGAGCTGTAACTCGCAGATCTGTATATGAGATGCAGATCTCTTTTTGTTTTACTGATGATATACGTCAGTTCATAAACTGATTATCTGGTTTAAAAAGAGTGTCTCATTTCGCCTGAACGGATAAACCGTAAATCTCACACTGTTGCATTTCGTAATGCGGGCACATGCCGATTAAGGACTGCGGAACGGGTTTGCTGCCTGGCGGCAGTGTCAGTGAAGTTGCTGTTCAGTTATGCTGCGTAATGCTAATGAAATGATGATATATGTCAGTTTCAGAACACGGCGTTGCGCATTCAGATGCAGAATTTATCGTGAATTATCTAAACTTTAGAAATTATTAATAATGTGCAGCTTATATCTGTGGTAAACTGTTTCAGTATTTTGATAACAGAAGGAGAAAATATAATGCTGAATCTGATAAAAGCCGCATTCTTCGGACTCGTCGAAGGAATAACAGAATGGCTGCCTGTCAGCAGTACGGGCCACATGATACTGCTGAATGACTTCATAACGCTCGATGTTTCAAAGGAGTTCTGGGAAATGTTTCTTGTCGTGATCCAGTTCGGCGCGATCATGGCAGTAATAATCATGTACTGGAACACTATATGGCCGATAAAGAAGAAGGTCACATCAGGAGGCAGGACGATACACGTTCTCGAGAGAAAGACGCTGTCACTTTGGGGCAAGACAATCGTTGCATGCATACCGGCGGCCGTGATCGGCCTCGCACTCGATGACTGGCTCAACGAGCATTTCTACAACTGGGTTGTAGTTTCGATAATGCTGATACTTGTCGGCATAGCGTTCATCATAATTGAGAAAAGAAATGACAAAGTTAACGGAGGACCCGAAAACGACAGTGCACCTATGCAGACTATAGACGATATAGACTATCTGACGGCATTTAAAATCGGAATATTTCAGCTTATAGCCGCTGTATTTCCCGGAACATCGCGTTCGGGCGCAACCATAATCGGAGGTCTCCTCGTCGGCGTTTCGAGAAAAGCTGCGGCAGAATTTACGTTCATACTCGCGATTCCGGTCATGGCAGGCGCAAGCATCCTGAAGCTCGCTAAATATTTTGCCGGCGGGCTCGGATTCTCAGGCACGGAAATCATGACTCTTGTTGTCGGAATGGTAGTGGCATTTGTCGTTTCAATCATAGTAATACGCTTCCTGATGAACTACATAAGAAAACACGATTTCAAGGTATTCGGATGGTACCGGATCATACTCGGTGTTGTGGTTATATTCTATTTTCTGTTCATCAACTAACGGAAGTGGAACAATATACAAATAAATAATAATCTGCAGCTGTGTGTTTACGTCAGCTCCGCTGACATTACAGCAGCTGCGGGAAATCATATCGGGAACCGGCTTAAAAGTGTTTGTCTTTATTTTTAAGCGGTTCCTGATTTTTTGCAGAGCTGCAAACCAGCGCCGCAGCCGGCGGAGAAACAGCGGATGAAGGGGCTTGTCCCTAAGGCAGCTTCAGATTGACGGCATTTGTCGGCGGAGCCGTCGCAGGTTTGGATTTTTTCATGTATAATTCGCGTATTTCGCTGCTTTTACATG
>CADBRA010000007.1 GCA_902796965.1 uncultured Eubacteriales bacterium
ACTCAAGCACTGGTCAGCAGAAACTGACCAGTAAGCCACACATTTCTCATGAAAGGCTCCTATTTACAGAAAATATTTCATACTCCCACCGAAAAAAAATAACCATGAAATTGATTTCTTCAGTACAGACAGTTTCGGATCTTTAATACTCGATTACACTTCCGAAGCCTGCGGAATAACGCAATATGACGGACAGAAATTCAATCTTATGAAGGCAAATGACAGTTTCATAGACCTGTTCAATATCGAAGGCAACGATATTTTTCAGATAAAAAATGCCGATTATTTCGCCAGCGATGATGATTTTCAAAGATATAAAAAAGCCGCTGACTGCGCTGTCGAATCTATGGATACAGCCGAATGCACCGTATGCACCAAATCTGCGCACAATCCAGGAAAGACTTTCTGGGTATACACACATTTCAAATATCTGAGCGGATATGATGGTCTTCACATACTTCTCATAACTGTCAAAGACGTAACTTTTATCAGGCAGATACATATCAGGGACAGAAACATGCGCCGTATCTTTTATGATATGGAAAAATCAGGCCTGATCACAATCAACATAACTAATGACTGGTATTCTGATATGAACGCAAACGCTGCCAAAATGCTGGGATATACATCAGGCAATATACCGTATGAATACCGCGGCAAAGCGATATCGCTCGTATGCGACGATGACAGAAAAAAACTGATCGATGCAATAAAATCTCTTAAATCGTCCGATTATAACATCATCGATGAAAATATAGGATTTGTCTGCAAAGACGGTAGAATCAGAAACTTCTCTGTGATATGCACAATTTTAAACGGCAGCGAAAATAATGAATTCTGCCTCATGATCATGCTCTCTGATCAAAATATGAGCGTAATAAACAAAAATGCCGCAAAATATATGTCAGGCGATCATTATGAAAAACAATGCATGTTTGACATCATGGATGCTATGGAAATTCCATTCATACTCTATGATGAGAGTGAAGGCATCATTCTTAAAGCAAATCGGCAGTTCGCTGAACTGACAGGTTATACCAGCCCTGATGCACTGCAGTATGTCTTTCTCGGAGATTATATAGTCACAGAGGACCATGCAAGTGTGCATAACGCAATCAGCGAGTCTGTCAGGGCAAAAGATGATTCGGCAATGATCACACTCAGACTGAAAAATATTAACGGTCGATTATTCAGAACACAGGCTTTTGTATATGTTTTGAATCCTGATTCAGATAGGCGTGAAATATATATATCATTCAGATTTTCTGATGACCTTAGTGGTAGAGAATTCAGGGAGATCAAACAGCAAAAAGTAGAAAAAATAATATCGGAAAATACCGCTCTCGGCGTCATATGTTACCATATAAAAGGCAAAAGATGGAAAATTGATTTTATGAGCGAAGGCGTTATAACAGCATTTAAATATTCCTGCAGCAATCAGATAAATACTCTTATTTCAAACGACGCTCTGGCGCTCGTCCATCCCGACGAACGCGAAAAAATACGTGAAATTGCCATAAGAAACGCAAAAAAACACACCGATTTTAACATGCGTTACCATATGCTGTGCGGCAGCGGTGAATATGCTGAAGTACTTTCTCATATCGGTTTTACCTGCATCTCAGGTGAGCTTTATGCAGTTCAGACACATCTGAACCTGACAGCTTTTGAAGCGGAATTGCAGATTAATACCGCCGATTAAAATGAAAGAAATAAACATTATTTCTGATCAAGAGTGAAAAATAGTCTCGGCAGATATGTTTTTTAACTTTATTAAAACTTTTTGCTTTAAAATGTAACGCATAAAACAAAATTCAACCGAAAGGAGTACTGTTTTTCCGCTGTTTAAATACTCGGAAAAATAAAAATATTGATTTATGACATCCGTTGATCTCGCAATACTCGACTTTATTCAGACGCACATGCAGTGCGGATTCCTCGACTTCATAATGCCATACGTTTCAGCAATCGCAAATCACGGAATTGTATGGATTGCTCTCACGATCATTCTGCTGTGCTTTAAGAAGACGCGTAAAATCGGAATTGCGATGGCCGTTGCTCTTCTGATCCAGTCTGTCGCGATAAACAACATCATAAAGCCTCTGGTGGAGAGACCTCGTCCGTTTACAGTAAATGCGGCATTCAATCTGCTGATAAGTCCGCCGTCAGACTACAGCTTCCCGTCAGGCCACACAGGTGCGTCGTTCGCATGCACTGTCGTTATGTTCCTGGGAAAAAACAGATGGTGGCCTGCAGCCGGAGTTCTTGCACTGCTGATCGCGTTCTCGCGCATGTATCTTTACGTGCATTATCCGAGCGACATACTCGTCGGGGCACTGATCGGAACAGCAGCCGCATGGCTGAGCTGTTTCTTCATTTTAAAAGACGACAGAAGGAAACTCTTGTCTCACAGATGACCATGATCACCTGAATAATAATTTCAATGACACAAAAAACTAACAGACAGCGCTCATGAAGCGCTGTTTTTTTACCTGCAATATCAGGAAAAAGCCTTAACTGATTAAGCGCACACGCCTTATGACAGAAGATATTATTTATCTTACAGCATTACCACGCGAAAATATATAATACACTTTTCAATTGTGCTAAAATAACAAAAGTGTATTTTGCATTATTATTTTTTGTCAGAGAGGTTTTTTATGAACGAAAGTAAAAACGTCGCGGAGCGGGAAAAATTCGGTTCACGCATCGGATTCATCCTCGTTTCCGCAGGCTGCGCCATAGGCATAGGGAATGTCTGGAAATTTCCGTATCTATGTGGTCAGTACGGAGGAGCAGCATTCATACTTATCTATCTCGTATTTCTGCTCATACTCGGCATACCTGTCATGGTCTGTGAGTTCTCCATGGGACGCAGCAGCCGCCATTCTGCCGCGCTCGCATTCAATATTCTCGAGCCTGCCGGCAGCAGATGGCATCATCTGCGCTGGATCAGCATAATAGGCTGCTACATGCTTATGATGTATTACACGACAGTCGCCGGCTGGATGGCATACTACTGTTTCAGAAGCTTCAGAGGTGATTTCGTCGAAGCATCAGCTGATTTCATAAACAATGATTTCAGCGAAATGCTCGGCAATACACCTGTTCTCGCCGCGTGGACCATCCTGATCTGCGTTATTGGATTTGCAATCTGTTTCTTCGGAATTCAGAACGGAGTCGAAAAGGTCACGAAATTCATGATGTCTGCACTACTGATACTCATGGTAATACTCGCAGTTCACTCAGTATTTCTCAAGGGTGCAGGCGAGGGAATAAGGTTCTATCTCGTGCCTGATTTTAAAAATATGGCTGAGCAGGGCATAGGAAATGTAATATTCGCAGCGATGAGCCAGGCATTCTTCACGCTCTCGATAGGAATCGGCGCAATGCTGATATTCGGCAGCTACATAGAAAGAGACAGAAGCCTCACAGGCGAGGCATGCACCGTTACAGCACTCGACACTTTTGTAGCACTCATGGCAGGCTTCATTATAATCCCGGCGTGCTTCGCATTCGGACTCAAGCCTGATGCCGGTCCGTCGCTCATATTCATCACCATACCTAATCTGTTCTCAAAGATGCCGGGCGGTCAGATCTGGGGAGGCATGTTCTTCCTGTTCCTTACATTCGCCGCGCTCACAACTGTCGTCGCCGTTTTCGAGAACATCATCGCGTTCGACATGGATCTGCGGAATTCAAGCAGAAAAAAGAGCACACTCTTATGTGCTGTCATTGTAATAATACTCAG
>CADBRA010000008.1 GCA_902796965.1 uncultured Eubacteriales bacterium
TCATTGTTAAAGGCCCTCCGTGATTTAATCATTACTGTCACGAAAGGCCTTGTCAATTGTTTTTACAGAGTTTTTTCTATAGCCCCTCCGATGCTATGTATGCAGTGCAGCAGAAATGTTATCATCTGAAGAAAAATACTTCAATCCCACCTATTTAGTCCCCATTAATATTTAATTTTGCATATTTATACATAATACAATATGTTGATTCCGAGGCTGCTGAGAAATGAAGCTGCATTTTGCCAGACGGTATGATTCCTTAAATATGATTCATACATAAAGCATGACAGAAGCGTTTTCCGCTTTGCGCTGCGGACGGAGTCCGCGTGAAATATAATTTTCATGAATTACATTTTATTTTTTACACTTTTATACACAAAAACCCCGGTTCATAAAAAGAACCGGGGCATATACTTTGAAACCTGAATTATATTATAATCAGTCTTCGTCAGAGTGTGACTCAACGTAGTCCTTGATGCTGGCATCGTAGTTTCCGTTAGCGATCTCGTTCTCGTACCAGTCAAGAAGTTCTTCTGCAGTACCAGGGAATTCTCTCATAAGACTTCCTACGTGAGTTCTTACTCCGCCTGTTCTGCTCTTGTCAACGTAACGAAGAGGGAATTTGTTTCCGTCTTTCTGAAGAATCGAATATTCAGCGTTGTTTGCTGAATCGATCTTTGAAGTTACTCTGTAACCTCTCTCGTGAGCTAAATATACAACATCTTCCATAGTAACCATCTGGAAAAACCTCCTTATAATAAATCAATTTATACAGAGCCTGATGAGGTTGTTATCATCAAGCATCCACCAAGACCATATTATAGCATAATTTATAAAAAAATATAGCCTGATATAACATTGATACACATTATAATGAGAAATATCGCTAAACGTCCTCTGATGAGAACATCTGATCGTTCATAGCATTTCCCGGAGGAACCATAGGAAATACATTTTCCGAATCGCTGATATCACATACAATGACACTGCCTGTGCTGCTGACCGCTGCCTGATTAAGGACATCTTCGAAGGATTCAAGGCTGGATGCGTGATATCCATTAAGGCCGAACGCTTCAGCCAGTTTTACATAATCAATTACATCAGGAAGCAGCGTAGATGAATACCTTCTGTCAAAGAAAAGCTGCTGCCATTGATGAACCATTCCGAGAACATTATTCTTGAAAAGAATTGTGATAATCGGAAGCTTCTGTGCTGATTCAGTCGCGAGTTCGTTCAGGTTCATCCTGAAGCTGCCGTCTCCTGTTACGTGGATGACTCTCTTGTCCGGATTGCCTATCTTTGATCCGATCGCAGCCCCCAGACCGAAACCCATCGTTCCGAGGCCACCTGATGTTATATTTTGTCTTGGTCCTGAAAACGGCCAGTACTGGGCAGTCCACATCTGATGCTGACCTACGTCTGTTGCTACTATCACATCGTCTCCGAGTATCTTTGCAGCTGATTTGAAAATATTTTCAGGCACGAACGCATCTTCCGGCGTTTCATCGGGACGCCTGAATGAGTCTATCATCGCAAGCCACTCTTCATTTCTGCGCTCTTTTATTTCAGGAATCAGACTCCCAAGTGCGTCTCTCATATTTCCGATAAGAGATGCATCGACTTTAACGTTTTTGTCTACTTCAGAGGCATCTATGTCTATCTGCGCGATTTTGGCCCTCCTCGCAAACTTGGACGTATCCCCTGTGACCCTGTCGCTGAATCTCGCACCGATCGTTATTAGAAGATCAGAATTATATACTGCCTGATTTGCTTCCTTCTGACCATGCATTCCCACCATTCCGAGAGAAAGTCTGTTTTTCCTCGGAATAGCGCCAAGATTCATCAGTGTAGAAACGACAGGTATATCGGCTTTTTCAGCGAGCCTGACGAGCAGATCAGATGCTCCCGCACTGATCACTCCGCCGCCGGCGTATATGAGCGGACGCTTTGCACGGTTTACAGCATCTGCCAGTGCTGAAATATCCTCTGCCTTAAAGCTGTTTTTCACTTTATCAGGCTGCACAGCAGGTTCAGGTTCATAATCGCAGAGTTCACCCATGATATCCTTTGGAACGTCTACAAGAACCGGACCCTGGCGTCCGCTTTCTGCGATTTTAAAAGCGCTTCGCATAACGTCAGCCAGTTCACTGACATCCTGCACGAAAAAGTTGTGTTTTGTCACCGGAATTGTGATGCCTGTGATATCAACTTCCTGAAATGAGTCTTTTCCTATCTGTGCCCGCGCCACCTGACCTGTTATTACAACGAGCGGGATCGAATCCATGAATGCTGTCGCAATGCCGGTAACCGTGTTTGTAGCTCCAGGACCGCTCGTAGCGAATACGACGCCTGTACGTCCTGTGGAGCGCGCAAAACCGTCTGCTGCGTGCACCGCGCCCTGTTCGTGGCTTGTGAGGACATGTTTTATGGTATCCCTATAATCGTATAACGAATCATATACAGGCATAATAGTGCCGCCTGGATACCCGAAAATCGTGTCAACGCCCTGCTCGCGCAGACATTCCATAATGATCTTTGAGCCCTTTAATTTCATGTGTTTTTCCCCATTATAGGTTTGATATTACGAATTTTCCATAAAAGCAGTAAGGCGGCGGCAGATAAGTGCCGCCGCCTGTCATGCGCCGCAATAAGCGCCGCAGACTTATTCTATTCTGTCTGAAGCGAATCCCACTCAGAAGACTATTTCTCGTCGCTCCATGAATACATAGCTCTGAGTTCCTTGCCGACAGCTTCAAGCTGGTGCTCATCATGAAGCTTCTTCTCCATGTTGAAGTGCTGTCTGCCAACCTTGTTCTCCATGATCCAGTTGCGTGCAAATGTACCGTCCTGGATTTCCTTGAGTGCCTGTCTCATAGCATCCTTTGTATCCTCAGTGATGATTCTAGGTCCGATCTCGTAATCACCGAATTCAGCTGTATCGGAGCAGGAGTTTCTCATCTCTCTGAAACCGCCGTGATAGATGAGGTCTACGATGAGCTTCATCTCGTGGATGCACTCGAAGTAAGCGTTTCTAGGATCGTAACCAGCTTCTACGAGGACCTCGAAACCAGCCTGCATTAATGCTGTTACGCCGCCGCAGAGTACGCACTGCTCACCGAAAAGGTCAGTCTCAGTTTCAGTTCTGAAAGTAGTTTCGAGCAGAGCAGCTCTTGCGCCGCCAATACCTGCACCATAAGCGAGAGCGAGATCCTGAGCTTTGCCAGTAGCATCCTGATATACAGCGATAAGGCAAGGAACACCTTTTCCTGCAACATATTCGCTTCTTACAGTGTGACCAGGTCCCTTAGGTGCGATCATAGTAACATCTACATCAGCAGGAGGAACGATAAGCTGGAAGTGAATGTTGAATCCGTGAGCGAACATGAGCATGTTGCCTGCTTCGAGGTTAGGAGCAACGTCCTTTTCATATATTTCCTGCTGCTTTTCGTCAGGAGTGAGGATCATGATGATGTCTGATTCCTTAACTGCTTCAGCAGTAGTCTTAACAGTAAGGCCTGCTTCTTCAGCTACCTTCCATGATTTGCTTCCTTTATAAAGACCTACTCTTACGTCACAGCCGCTTTCCTTGAGGTTCAGAGCGTGCGCGTGTCCCTGTGAACCATAACCGATGATGGCAATCTTTTTGCCGTCAAGGAGTGATAAGTTACAGTCATTCTGATAAAAAATCTTTGCCATTTTAAATACCTCCAGAGTATTCAATAAATAATATATATGTAATATATATGGTAACGGACCCTCTTTAATCAGTCCGATTAACCCATTTATAAAAGAAGCCTAATCAAAAGGAGCCGTCCTAAAGGCGGCTCCGCAATGGTCAACAGTTTTCAATTAACTACTGATTGATGATCTCGTACTGTCTGATAGAGGTATCGAGTTCTTCAAGGTCAGCACTGAGGCTTACGACGAAATCAATTCCGGACTTCTCCGAGATGTTTGAAAGTTCCCTGAGGAAAGCAGGAAGATCATCTACAGTGATGTCAGCATGTTTGAGGATACTGTCTATGAATATCTCCTCGATATCGTGATTTGAACTGAGAATACCGTAGATGAATCCGGTATACCTCTCTATATTGCTGACATATTCATAATCGTCCATGACGATCATTCTTATATTATAGTTGAGTTCGTGCTTTAATCTGTCGTCCTTGATGATGAAAATGATGCTGCCGTCTTTATCTGCAACATCCTTGTTGGCCATATCGACCATCATCTTTGTCTTGCCTGAGCCTTTGTGACCTACTAAAAGCTTAACCATGTGAGTCGCCTCTCCTTTCCGTTGTACTTGTGTGTTTTATTATACTATCCGGAAAAGAAAAGGACAATATTAAAATGTAAAAACCGCACAAACCCCTGTAATTTCATACATTTCCGGGATTTGTACCTGTGTCCGCTCCGCGGACAGCTTTCTTCTCTATCTGTTCTCCTTCTCTGACTCCTGCAGTCTCAGCTGACCGCATGCGGCGCTGATATCAGCTCCCAGCTGTCTCCTGATCGTCGCAGTTATGCCTGCTCTTCCCAGAATGTCAACGAAAGCATCTGCTCTCTGTCTCCTGCCGGGACTGAACTTTTTTTCCTTTACGCTGTTGACTGGGATCAGATTCACGTGACACAACATGCCGCGCAGCCGCGCTGCGAGCTCTGCCGCGTTTTCATTACTGTCATTGATGCCGTCGATCAGCGCATATTCAAATGTAATCCTTCTATGCGTGGTCCGAGTGTAATCTCTGCAGGCTTTAAGCAGCTCGTCCATGCTGTACCGCCAGGATATCGGCATGAGCTTGTGCCTTATATCATCGTTCGGCGCGTGAAGCGAAACGGCGAGTCCGACCTGCGGCATATCTTCAGCGAATCTGTATATTTTATCTACAAGCCCGCATGTGGAAACAGTAATGTTCCTCGACCCTATCCCGAGACCCCGTTCATCGTGCATTATCTCTATCGCATTGATGAGATTATCATAATTATCGAACGGCTCGCCTATGCCCATGACCACGACATGGCTGACACGCTCGCCTGCATCTCTTGATACAGATACGATCTGATCAACTATCTCGCCGGCCGTCAGGCTTCGTGAAAGACCGCTGATTCCTGATGCGCAGAATGCGCATCCCATCCTGCATCCGGCCTGAGACGAAATGCATACCGACCAGCCGTACTTGTAGTGCATGAGTACACTTTCGACTGCGTCGCCTCCGGCGACATCGAAAAGATATTTCCTCGTACCGTCGAACGAAATCTGCCTCGTTCTCATTTTTACCGCGCTGAAAGACGCCTCCTCCTCCAGCCTTTCACGCAGCTTTTTCGGCAGATCAGTAAACTCATCTGCCGAAGAAGCTCCTTCGTACATCCGCTTGAATATCTGTTTAGCTCTGAACTTTTTTTCGCCCAGCGACACAACATATTCCTCAAGCTCCCTGAAAGTCATATCTTTCAGTACGTGCGCGCTTCCGCTCATGATCATTCTGCTTTCTTTATTTCAAGCCCCGTTTCGTGACCGTTCAGAAGTTCCTTACTGAGCTCGTCGCTCGTGAATTCGATGGAATCTGTCAGCGTCTCGCCCTTTATGTAATCAGCATATTTATCTGCGGCAGATCTGACATCTGCGTCACAGCTAAGTCTGACATTGATGTGATCCATCATGTCAAGATCGAGGTGTTTCCTCATCTGCTGAATCTTTGAAACCATCTCCCTGGCGAGTCCCTCTGCCACGAGCTCAGGAGTGAGTGCGGTTTCGAGTATTACAAAAACGCTGCCTGCCGAGCCTACAGCAAATCCATCGCGCGCAGAAATACGCACATCTATGAACTCTTCAGGAATCTCAGTCTCTTCTCCGCCGAGTTCCATCTTTATGCTGTGATCGGCGCTGAGTTTGGTTATGATCTCTTTAGCATCCGCTCCAGCGAGTTTCTTTCCGAATTCCTTGATGTTCTTTCCGAGCACAGGACCCGCAGCTCTGAAGTCAGGCTTGAGCGAATAATTCATAAATGAATCCATGTTCTTTTCGAACACGACATTCTTTACATTTATTTCTTCTTTTATAAGATCAGTCATATCGCCGATCTCGGATTCATATTTTCCGTCTACAATGATCTCTTCAAGAGGCTGTCTGACTTTAAGATTTTCCTTTTCTCTTTCTCCTCTGCCAAGGCCCGCTATCGTGCGGACGAGATCCATGCGTTTTTCGAGATCATCATCTATCAGCGATTCGTCGCATTCAGGATAATCAGCCAGATGAACAGAATGAGCTCCTGTAAGTTTAGTATATATTTCATCGCTCAGAAACGGCGCAAACGGTGCCGACAGCAGAGCCACGCCAGTGAGCATTTCATATGTTGTTCTGTATACAGCCTTTTTGTCGTCTGTCATCGATGAGTCATAGAATCTTCTTCTGGCTCTTCTTATATACCAGTTCGACAGGTCCTCAGCCACGAAATCAGTGATTGCTCTAACTGTCTTCATGTGTTCGTAATTGTCCATATCGGCGGTTACTTCTTTGACGAGACTGTTAAATCTCGAAATTATCCACCTGTCAAGCTCAGGTCTATCGGCCGGAGCAGTGTCTATGTCAGCCGCATTTATGCCATCATGATTCGAATATAATATGAAGAAGTTATATACGTTTCTCAGAGTTCCAAAGTATTTACTCTGAAGCTCTTTTACGCCATCTTCGTCAAAGCGAGTCGGTGTCCAGGCCGGCGAACCATACAGCAGATACCATCTGATAACGTCCGCGCCGTATTTGTCAAACATCATGAACGGATCGACTGTGTTTCCCTTCGACTTCGACATCTTTTTACCGTTCTTATCGAGGATGAGGTCTGTTACAAGAACATTTCTGTATGGAGCCTTCCCTGTGATGAACGTCGAAATGGCAAGCAGCGAATAGAACCATCCACGCGTCTGGTCTATGCCCTCGCAGATAAAATCAGCAGGGAACTGTTCCTCGAACTCTTCTTTGTTTTCGAACGGATAATGCTGTTGTGCAAACGGCATCGAACCGCTGTCAAACCAGCAGTCCATAACTTCAGGGATTCTGGTCATCGGCTTTCCGCACTCAGGACATTTGAGATGAACCTCATCAACATAAGGTCTGTGAAGCTCGATGTCTTTCGCGTCGAACTTCTCGAGTGCTTTCTGCATCAGCTCTTCTCTCGAGCCTATGCACTCAACGTGTCCGCATTCGCATCTCCAGATAGGAATCGGTGTTCCCCAGTATCTGTTTCTGGAAATAGCCCAGTCCTTGACATCCGCGATCCAGTTTCCGAATCTTCCTTCGCCCACAAACGGAGGCTGCCAGTTTACCGTGTCATTATTTTCGACAAGCTGATCACGCAGCTTTGTCATCTCTATGTACCAGCTCGGCTTTGCATAATAGATCAGCGGGGTTCCGCATCTCCAGCAATGAGGATAATTGTGAGCTACTTTTTCCTTTGAGAAAAGCTTGCCCTCATTTGCCAGGTACTTTATGATCTCAAC
Organism: uncultured Eubacteriales bacterium; assembly: GCA_902796965.1. Taxonomy (GTDB): domain Bacteria; phylum Bacillota; class Clostridia; order Peptostreptococcales; family Anaerovoracaceae; genus RUG708. The sequence continues at coordinate 7,498 of CADBRA010000008.1, forward strand.
GTCGAGACCGTCTTCCATTACGAAATGACCCTTCCACGGAGTGTCCGTGAATTTCCCCTGTTCGTCGACAGGATTGAAGACCATGAGGTTGTATTTGCGGCCGACCTTGTTGTCGTCGTCACCGAACGCAGGTGCGATATGTACTATTCCGGTACCTTCGACTGTGTCTACGTAATCAGCGCAGCATACAAAAAACCCTGTCTTGTCTTTTCTGTCGATATGGAGGAACGGCATGAGCTGCTCATACTCTATACGTTCCAGTTCGCGGCCTTTTACGGTTTCGAGAACTTTATATTCGCCCTCTCCGAGATTTCTGTCCGCGAGATCTTCAGCCACATAATAGATTTCCCCGTCTTTTTCCGCTTTGATATAGTTTATGTCAGGTCCTACAGCGAGCGCTATATTTGACGGAAGTGTCCACGGAGTAGTCGTCCATGCAAGGAAATATTCGTTGTCTTTTCCCTTGATCTTGAATTTGGCTGTAAGTGTATTTGTCTTTATTTCTTTATATCCCTGGGCTACCTCGTGAGACGCAAGTCCTGTTCCGCAGCGCGGGCAGTAAGGAAGGACTTTGTGGCCTTCGTAGATGAGGCCTGCGTCGAAGAACTTCTTGAGAATCCACCAGCCTGACTCTATAAAATTATTATCGAGCGTGATGTACGGATTGTCGAGGTCGATCATGTATCCCATGCGCTTCGACATCTCGCGCCAGAGACTCTCATACTCAAACACCGATTCGCGGCATTTTTCGTTGAATTCTTTTATGCCGTATTTCTCGATGTCCTTTTTGCCTGTCATGTGAAGCTTTTTCTCGACTTCGATCTCAACAGGAAGTCCGTGTGTGTCCCAGCCTGCTTTTCTCTTTACTTTGTAGCCCTTCATCGTCTTGTATCTGCAGACCGAATCCTTGAGGGATCTTGCCATGACATGATGTATGCCAGGCTTGCCATTCGCTGTCGGAGGTCCCTCGTAGAAGACAAATGTAGGCTGGTCTTCTCTGTTGCTGATGCACTGTCCGAGCAGATCTTCCTTGTCCCATCTGTCAGACTGCTCATTCTGAACATCAGCTATAGGCTTTGTAGATAAATTTTCAAACATTTTGCTGCAATCCCTTTCATTTTTTGGGTGTTTTCGCGGAAATACCATTAATAAAAAATCCCTGCATCATACGATGCAGGGACGATATTAGACAATATACCGCGGTACCACCCTGATAGCTACGCCGCAGTAAACTGCAGCGATGCCACCTCATACCGCATAACGCGCGGGTCACGAACCAGCTTACTATGTTTCAGCCGGTCGGCTCAGAAGTGATCTTCATTTCAGAACTCCTGCACAGCCTCTCACCTAACGCTGTTTCTCTGTAGCCGAGTCGTTGAAACTACTCTCTTCGTCAACGCTTTTTCTATTAAATTTTTGATAGGTACAGTATACGACCTTTAAGGCAATTGTCAATAGCCTTTTTCAAAATAAATATATTATATTGGCGCAAAACATATGTGCTAAAATATCAGCACACATGACTGAAAGACCTGACTGCACCCGGTACGCACGCAGAAGGTTTTATTTGACATCAGCCTTATATGGGTATCTGAATGATTCGGCTTTACTGCGCACTGTCTTTTTCATTAAGCTGCTTTTCAATGTTATCTGCGAAATCATCGAGCCAGTCTCCCTCAAAAAGCTCAATCATTCCGGCATCTACAGCTGCAGCAAGCTTAGGATCCACAGGTATGCGAGCCACATTTTTGATATCGAACTTTTCGGCGATTTCATCAACATGGCTTTCGCCGAAGATCTGATGTCTTGTGTGACATTCAGGGCACTCGAAGTACGACATGTTCTCCACGATTCCGAGAACCGGTACATTCATGAGGTTTGCCATCTTTACAGCTTTCTCTACTATCATTCCGACGAGTTCCTGAGGAGAGGCCACTACGATGATGCCGTCTACAGGAATCGACTGAAACACAGTCAAAGGAACATCGCCTGTTCCCGGAGGCATGTCCACAAACATATAATTAACGCCGTCCCAGAAAACGTCAGTCCAGAACTGCTCGACAGTGCCGGCTATCACAGGACCTCTCCAGACAACAGGATCGGTTTCGTCCTCAAGAAGCAGATTTACCGACATGAGCTGAATTCCAGTCTTTGTATTTACAGGGAAAATCATAACATCGTTTGCAGTAGCTTTTTCTGTGACCTTAAACGTCTTTGGAATTGAAGGACCTGTTACGTCAGCATCCATAATTGCCGTTCTATTGCCGCGTCTCTGGCTGATCACAGCCATTAGAGATGTCACGAGTGACTTTCCTACACCGCCCTTGCCGCTGACTACAGCTATTACATGATCAACACTTGACATTTCGTTCAGCGGCTTTTTGAAGTCCTGAGGGGTCTTCCTGTCCGCGCAGTCCTGAGAACATGAAGAACAGTTGTTATCAAATTCGCATGATTCACTCATATTATTACCTCTCTCAGTATATGCAGCACAACAGTAATACAACTTCTGCCGCATATCAGTTTTATTTCATTAATTGAATTGTTACCGTGTTAATATTCTTATATGATTTCCATGAAAAAGTCAATAGAAACAGGCAATTAAAAACATATGTCAATAAAGTAACAAGATCGGTTTTACGGTTTTCCAAGCAGGAATCACTGAAAATGTTGTATTTTTCTGCTGTCTTCCCGGCCTTGCATAATAACTTGATCTATCAGCGCTCAGAGATCAGCAATTATATTTACAGAATAATAGACGGCTGACGGAGAGAAACCTGCAGATGTGAGTTTCCTTATAAGGCGAGCTTTTTTCTTTTCGCGATATTTGTACACTTCAAACCTGCTGCCGTCTGTCTCGTCATCATCCGGTTCGAAAAAACCTGCCCGTTCGAATTCGTAATCTGATCCATTAGCTGGAGATACACTGCCATATTCATCTATATCGAACTCCCTGTCAAGGCCGCATATTTTCAATGCTTTTTCAAGACATGCCATGCGTTCGCTGTCTATGTCTGAATAGACAGATAAAACCTCCGAAATCAGCTGTGAGCTCACCCCTTTTTCTGTAAGCTTCCTTCTGATCCACAGAGGTCCTTTTCCTGATTCTGATTTGACACGCGCGTAATTTTCCGCAAACCGTCTGTCATCTACGTAATGCTGTTCAGTGAGATTTGAAACCACTTCATCTATTGCGGCTGAATCGTGTCCTTTTACGGACAGCTTACGCTTGAGCTCAGCCTGTGTATTGTCTCCGTAATCGAGTATTCTGAGTGCATCCTCCCGCACATTAAGTATATACTGTTTTTCTTCATCACAGTTGACAGACGCTTTGTTTATTTTTTTACCATTAACATCATTCATCGGATATCTCTTTCAGACTTAGCAGATCTATCGGTTCTGTCAAGGCAAATAAAATCGATATCCGCTGGAAGCCTGCCTTCCGGAGCGCAGACTGAAACAAAAAGCCCCTCGAATACAAACGTTTTAAGATCAGTGCCTTTGGGCGGAATCAGAACAGGCGGCGCCGATGAAAGTCCTGCCAGCCCCTGACCTATATATTTGAGATAAGCTTCTTTTCTCGTCCACAGATATATAAACTGCCCGCTCCGCTCATTGTCATCGATGCCATATGAAATGACGGCACGGCGCTCAGACTCCGTCAGGAAACGTTTCGCAAGCATCGTGCAGTTGCTCACACTGCGCGAATAATATTCTGCATCTGTTCCGTGCTCGAAATCTGCTGTCGAACAAAGCCACATGTTTTCTGTATCAGTAATGGAAAAATAAATGCTGTATGAGCTGTCCACATAAGGCTTGCCGTGTACGGATTTTTCAACTTCAGCCCCTGATGGAAGGCCGCATCTTTCGTGAAGCACTTTTTTCATAAGATGCGAACTCATATCGATGCCATTTATCTCTCTGCTGAATCTGCGCGTAAAAAAAATTTTCATCTTTTTTCACCTGGCAGATACTAACAGCATAAACAATTCAGACAAAGATTGAGTGCGCACATTTGAGCGCACCAGTTGTCGTCCATGCCGCCTCCGCCGTAAACATTCTGCCTGTTATTGTATCTGAATATTCCACTGTTCAGCTGTGATACAAGGTTACGGAACATAGCATTACCGGGTTCCATCTGCGCGGCCGTCTGCGCCTGAACCTGAGCTTCATAATTGTTCCCGAGTCCGGCGTTTGCGAGAGCAGAGAGATAGTACCACATTGCATCTCTGTCTCTGACTGCCATAAGCACATTCATAGCTTCTCTGAAATGACCGGCATTTATATAATTGACAGCCGCCTGATACATCTCAGCGTTTTCAGCAGGACCCTGATAAGCATATCCCTGCTGCCCCGAATTGTAGGATCCGCTGTACGCTCCTCCACCTCTGTATGTATCATATCCGGAATAATTTCCCGAATACCCTCCTGAATATGATCCCGCAGACGATCCTCCGTTTCTGCGTTCGTCCATGATCTGTGTATACGCTTCCTGAACTACTTTGAACATATCTTCGGCAGCCTTGTTCCCCGGATTTTTGTCCGGATGATATTTCCTGGCCATCTGCCGGTATGCTTTCTTTACTTCGTCATCTGAAGCGCTTCTTTCTATACCCAACACTCTGTATGGGTCGTTCATCTATTTATCTTCCTTCCAGTCATATATCTGTTATGTCTGCTCAGATCAGCTTAAAAGCGTGCCGCCGTCATCAGGCTGATTTATGAGTTCATCTTCCACACCTGATTCTGTATCGGTCCACTTCTCGTTAAACTTTTTCCAGACACCTGCATAAATAATATTTCTTAATATATCCTGATTTTCATCGACAGGAAGAGTTTCAAACTCTTCTGCCGCTTCAGATATCATCGACATGAGTATCGTCCTTACCTTTCCTGAAAAATCGTCTTCGCGGCTCATTTTCACCAGAGGATTATATCTGCCCTTTTTCTGATCTTCTTCCAAATCGTCATACGCATCGAGAATATAAATGAATTTGCCAATGTAAAAGCCCATTCTGGCAAGTTTATCGTTCCACACGCCTCCGAAACTAAAGATCTCAGCACAAGCGCGCCCGAAACAGCCAGCTGCACCTTCGAAATCATCGCTGTCACTTTTTTCATATTCGTCAAGCTCAATAAGATGCTTTTTTATTGCGTCTGTTTTTAACGGATATCTTTCTTCAATTTTTCTGATACACCGCGACAGTATCATGGAATATAATTTTTGTCCCAACTTCCTGTCGTCATTCCAGTCATCGGCACACTTAAGATAGGCAAGATACAGATTCATATCAGCTGCATAATCTATGAAATCGTTTTCGAGCCTTTTCTTTTTTCGGACAGGATGAGCGATACATCTGAATTCGCGTTCCGCAGTCTCGCTGTCATAGACGCCATCAAGCAGAACTGCAAGAAATGTCATATCATAATCCAGCGATAGCCTGCCCGTCTGACCGTATTTTTTCTTAATCGAACAGCAGAGTCCGCAATAATATTCTCTGTATCTGTAATAATCCTTGAATTTTATTTCAGGCTGATCAATAGTAATATACCCGAACACTCCGTGTACCTTTCCGTCAATAATACATAAATATTCTGATGATTATGTGAACATCAGAGATATAAACAGATAATTTTTATTATCCATGAAACAGCCATCTTAAACAAGCCTATTTGCCGTATTTATATATAAGATCGCCTATATCAGTCTTTCCCGATTTATTTTCGTAAATCTTAAATCCGTTTTCATCCGTATGCATAGAGATAAATCCCTCGTGATACAGGAAAAGCATGTGGGCGTCGGCTTCCCCGGTTGCAAACCACTTCTGAGAAGGAGGAAACGCCTCCCAGTCTCTGGCGTCGATATCCCATGTCATGTGTGCAGCAGCGCTCCAGGAATCGAGGGGGCCTCTTCTTTTGAGAACATCGAGAGCTTCGTTGCATCGCAGCGTGTGATGCGTTCGCAGTCCGGCAATCCTTCCATATGCGTCATTGAGCATATTCCTGTGCCCGACAAATATCCTGGCAATGTCAAGATTCTCAACGATGCCGAGACTCTTGACATATTCGGTTAAAGGATCGTCAAGCCAGAGTTCATAGCAGAGGTTAGGTGTAATATCGCCGAGGATCATATCTCCGGCAAACAGTATTTTGTGTCTTTCGTCATAAAGGCATGTATGTCCAGGCGAATGACCCGGTGTCACAATGCACCTAAGCTCATATCCTCCGTAATTCAGAACATCTCCGTCGTGCAGACAGGTGAAATCAACTGTATCGTCTGGCCGCCACATAAAACCCGGATGAGTGCTTATTGCCTCATCATGATTCATCCTGAGACCCTCTTTTCTGAACTCTTTATAGATGTGATCCCAATATGCGCTGTCGTGCAGCCTGTTGATCACATCTGCCTCGCGCTCCTCTGCAAATGCCGTGTTATTCCTGTTTTTGAGGTGGAAGATCTGCCCGCTGTGATCTGCGTGAAGATGTGTTATAAAAATATCAGTTTCATTGAGATCGGTGTGCAGTAAATCAAGCGCCTCATCCATGGCATCCCGGCATTCCGGTCTGTTGAATCCCGTGTCTATTATCAGATTTCTTCCAGTTCCGTTTCCTTTTATAAAATATGAATTCAGAAGCTTCATCGGATTGTTGGGAAGTGGAATTTCAATGCGATAAATATTTTCTGCAAGCTTTATAAGCACTTTATCATCCCTCCATCATGTTCTGACGAGAGTACGTTTATTCCGTAACATTTATTTTTATGTCCATTATAGCACACATAAACATATATCAAGATATTAACGGCTGATCAAGCCTCTTGTATTACTCGTCGGCACAATTATCTGCAGAGCTGTTTCGCATATCACTGACATATTCTATAAATAATATCACACGATTTCATGAGATTATTGACCGAATTCGTAAAAATATGATAAAAACGCGAAATTATATTTCATATCTTGAGGCAGTATGCTTCATATTATTATATGGTGTTCTCGAATATTCAATTTTGTTAAAAAGTTTTCTATCATTAAGTAATCTTCTGCCGGACAATGTGAACACGATGTTTACCTGAGATGGAAACAATTACTGCATGATGTGAATATTTTGATGATAAAAGCATTAAACTTTGATAATAAAAACATTAGTACAAAAATTACATTGCCGACTTTATCTGTGTAAAAATATTACATCGCTTTATCCCTTGCTATTACAGGCTTAAAAACGAAAAAATTTTTTTGAAAATATTTCTGAAATACTTCTGAAAGCTATTGCTTTTTTTCTGGAAAAGATATATATTCTAACTGAACTTATTTTATATCTATTATTCGTTTCAAGTTTCAACGCACAGGAGCAGCTTATGCCGAAAGCTGCTCCTGTTTCTGTTTTTTGGCCATCGAATTTTACACGACCGGCCTTCTGATATTACGTAAATTATTTAAAGGTATTATTTCCCAATTGAATATGCGTTTTATTTCATATGATATGCAATTTATAACATAATATTTATCCACGATTCATCTTTCTGCGATACGTTCGATCTGTGATCTGTCGAAGCTTCCATGATGGAGCAGAATGCCCAGTGGCTGCTGCTTACATCGCTGAATCTGTTTATAGTACGCGCATTCTTCTTTATATATGAAGAATCGGCATTTCTTCCGAGAAGATTATTCGTTATCGTTATCATCTCTGCTCTTGTAATAGGATTATCACCTCTGAATGTTCCGTCTCCATATCCTGCTATCCATCCTTTTGAATATGCTTCATCTATATACGGATCAGCCCAATATCCTTCTTTTACATCGCTGAATGTATTCTTTCTGCTGGTAAATTTGCCGCTGGATGATGAGCGTACCCTGGCAAACTGCGCTGCAATTGCCGTAAGCTCTGATCGTGTAACCTCGTCATCAGGACGGAACATTCCGCTGCCATCTCCGCTCAATATGCCATACTTCACAAGATAGCGCACGTCACCGGCATACCATTCGGACGCTGCCACATCAGCAAATATCCTGGTTCCTGCTGCAGGCACTGGGATATTTTCATTTTTGTCATATGCGAGAAGTCTCGCGAACACAGCTGCAGCTTCCGACCTTGTCATGTTTCCGTCAGGCCTGAATGTACTATCCGGATATCCGTACATATACAATTTATGCGATTCCATGACATTCGCTTCCTGATATCCTGCAGGAACGGTAATCTGTCCGTCTCTGTCCGATATATCGCTGTCGCTGTTATCAGATTTGTCTTTAATAGTGATTTTTATTCCTCTGACAGGCTTACCTGTGTCGGTACGGATTACGGTAACAGTCGTCCTTTCTTCATAATTCAAAGTTTTTCCTGACGGCAGCACTATTCCTATCGTTTCATCGCCATAGCGAACTATGCGCGCACCTTTAACAAATGCACCGCTTTCTGTATCAGTGACGATAACAGTAAGATCACCGGCTGACGCTCTGCCCATGCTGTCTGTTACAGCTGCGCTGCCTGATCCATCGGTTTTATCAGATGAATCGGATGCGGCAGTATCCGATGATTTAATCAATTTCCCGCATGTTTCGCATATGCCATATCCTTCGCTGCTGCTTTCACCGCGTGAATATATTCCTGTAAACCACACTCCAGCCTTATGCCCGGAGGGTTCCGCAAAGTCTTCTTTATAAGTGTGGCCACATTCAGAGCATGTGTATTCCGTGTAACCCATTTCGTCACATGTCGGTTTTACAACATTCTTTTTATATTTATGTCCTGAAGCCTCTTTAATAACAGCCTTGCATTTTTCGCATGTCTGAGACATAGTGCATGTAGCCTCATTGCCAGGAATATGTCCCTTTGCCTCTGCAGCGCTCAGATAACTGTATCCGCAGCGCGAACACTCAAGCTGTGTCACACCCTCTGACGAACATGTCGGATCAGTTATCTTTGTCTTCTTGTCAAATTTGTGGCCGAGAGGATCCGTGTAATCAGTGATGAATGAACTTCCGCAGCCCTCGCATATGTGCGTCGTATGTCCGCCTGCAAGGCATGTAGATTCGATTTTCTTTTCTTTATAATTGTGCGGAAGTACGTTTTTTATATCTGTCATAGATTTTTCTCCGCATATCGTGCATTCTTTAATTGTATATCCCGGCGATATACATGTTGCCGCAGCAGCATGCATTACAAACTTGTGGTCTGTCTTCGGCTCGATTTCTATCTTTGCATTCCCGCACTGAGAGCAGATCACGACAGTTTTTCCCTCTTGTGCGCAGTCAGCGTCTTTTATTACAGTTCTGCCCCACTTGTGTCCGGCAGCCTTTATGATATTCCTTTTTTCAGTCTTTCCGCAGTTTGTACATATATATCTGTCAAATCCTTCGCTGCTGCACGACGTCTCAGTCTTATCCGCTAATCTGAAATTATGTGTTCCGCACTCCGAGCAATCCGTCCCGTCGCAGTTCTCGCTGCAGCAGCAGTCAGCGTCTCCGCATCCGCAGATTTGTCCCTCTGTACCTGCTGTGTTGATTCTGTCATTTTCATTTTGTACGTTCAAGCCGTTTTTTCCGTCAGAACCGTCCGCACCGCTGCCGCCTTCGCCTGACAATGAAGCGCTGAGGGTCACATAAGCGACACCTTCTTCAAACATCGTTCCTCCGCTGTAATCATATGTAATCCTGTAATATACAGGATATTTTCCCGCTTTCTTATATGACGGAGCACTCTCGAGTTCATAATGACCATGCTCTTTTCCGTAAAGAACCGTCATATCAATATCAGAGTCGGAATAACTGCTCAGCTTTATGGAGTGGCCTTTGCCATCAGCTTTGCCTGAATAGCTTTCGACGATTGTACCTGCAGCCTTATACAAAACATCTTCATATCCGCATAGTGCACACTTTTCAGTAACTTTAAAACGCTTGTCCGCCGGCTCGGCTTCAACATTTCTTTTAAGGGTATGCTTAACCAGTTTTTCCTGAGGATTGTGAACCGTTCCGTGACAGAACGCGCAATAGTTGCCGCTGTCTGTTTTCACGGTATGGTACTCTCCTCCGCGGCTTTCATACTCAGTCTTAGTATCGAGCGGTTTCATAAATTTCTGAGAACAGTCATATAGATAATAGATATTGAGTCCGTATCCATACAAATTATAATCATTATTAGTATTCATGCCCCCGCAGTTTGAACAGACAGATTTCGTCCAGTGATAACCTGTATATATATTTCCCTGTCTTATAGTCCCCTTTGTGCTGCCGTCCGTCATCGTACCGTCTGAATAGATAACGCCTCTTTCCGCCGACGAAACACCGTCCTTTGTGTACTCCGGCGTGCGGAACACTCTGAACACCTCATGTTTGTCACAAACCTTGCAGTAAACAGTCTCACTTGTCACAACCGCATTGATATCTAGTTCATTTGTACGGCTCTCTGAACTGATCCATTTTTCCAGCGGATCTCTGTAATCATTACTTTGCACCGCTGAAACAGGCAGCACCGGCAGCGCAGTCACAATCACGGCTGCAGCTGCAGCAATGGAAAACATCCGCTTCCATTTTCTAACTTTCATAATTCAAAACCTCCTGGCAAAATAATTTGGATAAATCTGTAATTACATAATATTCCATATGTAATTATTTGTCAATCGGGTTCTATGTGATTTTCAGGAAATTACATCACGTGAGCTCCGCTCACGGGCCTCACAGCCACAGCAGGCTGCATCCATCCAAATGCAAAAAAATCCGCAGCATGATGAAACAGTGTGTTATTCCACTCTTTCGTCCTGCTGCGGACTCTCTTTTTCATAATCATCCTGTATTTATTTATAAGCGCGAAGTTCAATAAACAAAAATAAAGCAATGTTCAGCGCATATAAGCTGACAGACGGTGCATAGATCCGCTGTCTGTTTCATTTTTATACATTCATCAGTTCTTTCAGCTCCGAAACTGCCGCAACGCGGTCCTCTCTTCCAAACACAGCACTTCCCGCTACAAATATATCGCATCCCGCTTCCGAAATCTCCGCGATATTCGATGCACCGACGCCTCCGTCGATCTCTATTTCAAAATCCAGTTCTCTGTTGCGCCTGATCCCGTCAAGGAGCTTTATCTTTGCCATCGTCTGCGGAATGAATTTCTGTCCTCCAAATCCCGGATTGACAGACATGATGAGCACCATATCAACATCCTCAAGGATATAATCGAGAACTGTGAGCGATGTAGCCGGATTGAGCGCCACGGCCGGTCTGACGCCGAACGAACGTATGAGCTGAACAGTCCTGTTGAGATGAGTGCAGGCTTCTTCATGAACGCAGATGAATTCCGTCTGCTCTGTCACAAAGTCTTCTATATATCTATCCGGATTTTCTATCATCAGATGGACATCGAAAGGCAGAGAAGTCTTTCCGACAAGACTTTTCTCTACAAGCGGGCCTATCGTTATGTTCGGTACGAACGCCCCGTCCATCACATCGATGTGCACGAGATCTGCTCCGGCTTTTTCAACTTCAGACACTTCCTGTCCGAGTTTTGAAAAATCAGCTGATAAAATTGACGGTGCCAGTCTTTTCATAATCTAACCTCCTGCGCTGTCTTAAGCGGATCAGTACTTTTTTCTTTGCTGAAGTTCGTGAAGTTCATCTATATATGACTGATATCTGTAAGGATTTATATCTCCTCTCTCAACCGCTTCTGTGACACAGCATCCCGGTTCTCTATCGTGCAGGCACATGTTGAACCTGCATTTGCCTGAGCCTGCATATCTATAGATGTCAGGATAGTATTCGGCAAGTTCCCCAGGTTCTATATCAGGCAGATCAAATGATGTAAATCCAGGCGTATCAAAGATCATTCCATTAAAATCAGTCATTTTAAACAGTTCGACATGACGCGTCGTATTGCGTCCTCTTTTGTTCTTTTCGCTTACACTTCCAGTCTGAATGCTCGAATCCTTTCTCAGCGTGCGCAGAATGGTGGATTTACCCACACCTGAAGGACCTGCGAGTGCGCTCTTTTTATCGAAAAGATATGGCATGATATCCCTGACGCATTCCGGATCTCTCGCATCCATGAAAAGAAGAGGATATACGCTGCTGTAGACGTCTCTTGCTCTTTCTATCGTACCGCCTCCGACTAAATCTTTTTTAGTAAAGCATATGACGATATCGATATTTCTCATCTCCGCAGCAATCAGAAATTTGTCGAGAACTCTGTAATTAGGTTCCGGATTGGCGAGAGCTGATACCACTATGAACTGATCGACATTAGATACCGGAGGTCTTGTGAAATTGTTTTTTCTTTCATGTATTTCAGTTATCACTCCCGAAAGCGTATCTGAATCCTGAACAAGCTCTATAGAAACCTCGTCACCTACGCATGGCTTGATGTTCTCTTTCCTGAAAATGCCCCGAGCACGGCACTCGACGGTATGTTCGCCGGTATCTACATAATAAAAGCCTCCGACTCCCCGTACTATTGTTCCTTCATTATCCAAATTATGATTCTCCCGATGCTGCATTTCATGATCAGCTGAATTTTATTTTTCTGGTGAATGTTTTCTTATCCATCTGTACATTAAGCATACATGTGCCTGTTCCCGAAAGTTTGACGCTGCTCGACTTCTGTGATTTGAAGCACAGCCTCGTAGGAACGACCGTCTTGACGCTGCCGTCAGCTTTAGTGAGTGTCACTGTAAGTGAAAACGGATCGTTTGGCGCTTTGCTGTAGTCAATATTATACTTCATTGTGCCGACGCTCTGAGCAGATGCGTCATCGTCATCCGTAACTCCGCTGCTTGTTGAATTATTGCTGTCGCTGTTGCTGCTGTTATTGTCGGAATTGTCGGAATTGTGACTGCTGCTGTTATTTGAATTGTTTTCTCCACTGTTTGAACTCGAGCTGCTGTCACTCTCTGATGGCTTCTTCCCTTTGCTTATTACAAAGCTTACTGATTCGCCTTTTTTTACTGAAGTTCCGGGACTCACGCCCTGGCTGATTACCGTTCCGACAGATTCGTCCGAATATTCTTCAGAAACTGTTCCGACGCTCAGTCCAGCCTTTGCAATCGCTGATCTCGCGGCACTCTCGCTGAGTCCCGTTATTGAAGGCATCTCTACTGTCTGCTCCTCACGACCGCTGCTGACGGTAAGACTTACCGTGGAGCCCTCATTGGCACTGGTGCCGGCTCCAGGGCTCTGACTGATTACAGTGCCCTTCTCGGCCGAATCATCGTATTTATATGAAACAGTTCCTACTTTAAATCCCTGCTCCGTAAGCGTATCCCTTGCGTCAGAGAGCGTAAGCTCTCTCACATCAGGCACTGCCTTCTTTTTAGACTTGGTATCCGACGAAGATTTTGCGAGTGTAATTACGACTGTACTTCCCTTTTTCACCTTTGTTCCGGCTGAAGGATCTGTACTGACGACATCGCCGTCGTCGTATTTATCGCTCGATACGCTCGTACCGAGCTCGTATTCAAGTCCTGCCTGTGACAGTGCCTCGTAAGCCTGCTCTTCTGTCATTCCTACAACGTCAGGAACTTTAACTCTCCCGGACCCGATTCCGTTTATGGCATTCATCGCCAGCAGACTCAGAGGTATGGCACATATCAGAGCGAGTATGATTGCCAGTGCCTTGATCTTTCTGTTGCCGCTTTTCTTTTTCTTTTTCTTTTTTGATTCACGCGCGGCCTTTCTTGCCGCAGCTTTTCTTGCAGTTTCGTCACTTGTTTCAAGATCATCAGCGCTGACCGGAGTGTTATGTACTTTTTCATCCGGCTGCGGTTCATAATATTCATCGCTTCCGTACCCGTCGTCATAATTCTGAGACGGATTCGGATTTACAGCATAAAAGTCGTTCAGTCCGAAAATCTTTGTCGCGTCCTCTGACTGTCTCTCTATACCGCTTTCCGCTGCGTCAAGTGCTTCTATCAGCTCATCAGCCGATGAATAACGCTGTTCAGGAGATCTAGCCGCAGCCTTCATCACGATCTCATCCATAGTATGCGATACAGCAGTATTGAGCTTCGACGGAGCAGGCACATCGCTGTTTATGTGCATCATCGCAACGCTTACAGCGTTTTCGCCGTCGAACGGCACTTTTCCTGTTAACATTTCATACATCACTATACCGAGTGAATATATGTCTGTACGCGCGTCTACATATCCGCCTTTCGCTTGTTCAGGCGACAGATAATGAACCGAGCCCATGACAGTCGTCGTTTTATTGACTATAGTCGCACCGTTTACAGCCTTTGCTATTCCAAAATCAGCGATCTTCGGCACGCCGTCCTCTGTCATGAGTATGTTGTGCGGCTTGATATCCCTGTGGATTATTTTCTTTTTGTGCGCTGCACTCAATCCCGACGCTATCTGCTTTGATATCTCGATCGTCCGCTTCTCTGAAAAAGGTGCCTCTGCCTTTATCAGATCTCCAAGACTGTTTCCTTCGATAAGTTCCATTACTATAAAGTAAATATTTGATTCGCGTCCTACATCGAAGACAGAAACAATATTGGGATCGGACAGCCTCGCTGCAGCCTGAGACTCACGCCTGAAATTTTCTATGAACTTCGGATCTTTAATGAACTCAGGTTTTAAAATCTTTATAGCAACATATCTGTTGAGAAGCCGGTCTTTGCCCTTGTAGACGACAGCCATCCCGCCGTCGCCCTTCTTCTCAAGAAGAACGTATCGCCCTGCAAGGACTTTACTGCTCATAAAAACTTCCTCCCTTTATATTCTGACACTGACAGCCGTAATGTTGTCTGAGCCTCCGCGTTCGTTGGCCTCATCGACAAGTTTTGAGCATGCAGATCTCATATCGCTGCTGTCAGTGATTATTTTGTGCATTTCATCATCGGAAAGCTCGTTGTACAGTCCGTCTGTGCACATTAAAATTATGTCCCCGCTATAAACATCAAAAAGGAACAGATCCGGCTCGACATTCTGCTCAGCGCCGACTGCTCTCGTTATCATATTTCTGTCAGGATGATTCCTGGCCTGTTCTTCATCTATTATTCCTTTTTTCAGCAGTCCGTTAACATAAGTGTGATCTTCAGTAACCTGCATGATGTTATCATCGCGGATGAGATAAAGTCTGCTGTCACCAACATTTATGACGTATGCTTTTTCTCCGTCGAGCATGAGAATAACGAGCGTCGTCGCCATTCCCTCTGGAGCGCTCTTCTGCGCTATACTGTAAATGTGACGATTGACAGCAAAGACAAGCGAAACGAAATATTGTTTTATCTCGTCAGCTCCTCTTTTCTTCGGTATCGGATTATTCCTGATATATTCTGCAATATCTGTCACAGCGGTCCTGCTTGCGACTTCTCCACTGTTGTGACCGCCTACGCCGTCAGCGATGAGGAAAACGCCCTGTTCCGGAATTACGAAAAAGGCATCCTGATTGATATCTCTTACACGGCCGGTATCGCACCTGAATCCGAATTCATACATAATATTTCTCCAAACGGCTTTCCTTTAATTATTGACCTCGATTTCCGCAGCAGCAATATCATCTGCCGCATGAAACACTTATTATATTTTACATCATCAGCGTCCCTCGGACAATATGCATGCAGTGATATTAATATAACCATCAACTTAATGTAATGTGCTCTTAAGAGCTGACAACTCTATTTAATAAGTATGATAATTAAGTATTGCCTGACAAGTTGGGCAATACTTATTATTTACATGTATGTCTGCTCTGTCTCCGCCATATATGATATTCATATATACAGCGCTGTTTTTGTGTATGATATTCAGCGCTCTGTTAATATCAGTATTTAACGTCTTACCGTTTGCTGTTTTATAAATGACACTATATGCTTTGTGCCATCGAACTTATTTCTCCAGACAAATTTCTTAAAAAATCCTGAAAATAAAATCAAAAACAAAAAAAGAAAAAAGCGGCTGAAAAACAGCCGCCTGATTTCTCGTTTGTGAACTTAATATCTATTATTGTTTATGGTCTTAATTAAATCATTGCGTTAGGTCTTGCCACAGCCGCAAAATGGCTTCCCCAATAGCCCGTATAAACATTTGCAATTGAGACACCCTTGCTGCTTGCACTATTGATCATCTTGCCATCTCCGATATAAATCCCGACGTGTGTATATCCGCTCTTGCCGGATGTGCCGCTGAAGAATACGAGATCGCCGACCTGTGCATCAGCTTTGCTTACCTTTGTGCACTGCTGGCTGAGACCATTGCAGTCACCGTAGAATCTGTCCCAGATGCCTGTCTTGATCATTACATATCCTACATAACCCGAGCAGTCAAATCCGTTCGGAGTTCTTCCGCCCCAGAGATATCTTATGCCCATATACTTGTAAGCTTCTGTTACAAGTGCTTTGCCGAGCGCGGATTTTCCGTAGATAACCACATCTGAAGGATAAGCAATCGACTGAAGATCTCCATTGGCAAGAAGCATCTGATAATCATTGTAAGCAGTGCCGTTTATAGTTACATCAAGAGCTCTGCGTGAAATATAAGCAAGAGTTCCTCTTGTGAATGCAGCTGATTTGAGCTGGCTTATGTCGCTCTCTGAAATGAGTCCTACCGAAACTGCCTTCGCATAGATCTCATCCTCCGATGAATACTTCGTCACATCTTTATAACCGAACGTCTGAAGAATAATGACGAGATAAGCCGGAGCTGAAAGCTGATCATTAAATCCGAATTCAGTTTCATTTCTCGAAATGTCGACACCGAGGTATTCGAGATATCCCGGGAAACCAGTCGCATTTTCAGGAACGTCCGCATATTTTGTAGGGAAATTGCCTGACTGCGCCTGCTCAACTGCACCGATGAGTTTTACTGCTTCCTGTACTCCCTGAAGTCTTGTTGCAGAAGAATCGAGATCAAAGCCCTTGCTTTCTGTGCTGCTCAAAAGCCCACACATGTAAAGCGTGATGGCAGATGACTCATACTGACTCGTCATACTTGCGTCGCTTTGAGCATTCGTATCAGTATCTGCAAAAGAAACAACGGAAAAGACCATAAGAATAGATATCACTAAACATAAAATTCGTTTAGGATTCAAATTAAACTCCCTTCGTTACAAGTTTCAACTTTTCAATATTCAATTTTTGCAGGAAATTCAACTTAACGCATAAAAAACTGCCGATTTTTTAAATGCGATTTCGAAACAGAAGAAAATTTTCTGAAACAGAATTTTGAATTCCTTAATATTCTCTTAAGAAAAATTAACACAAGTGCATTATAACGCTGCACTTGAAATATTGCAAGCCATATATTTCCAATTTCTTTTGTTTTCCAAGACTAATCAACTTATTTTTTACAGAAAATTTTATTTTTATCATCAAACTATAATTTTTCAAATACGCAAAAATAAAAGCCATCTGCACCATCGATATCCGGAAAAAGCTGTTTTTCTTTTTTTACAAAAAATTCAGGAAATTTTTTTAAAAAAATTTTTTTCACGCTCTCATTTTCTTGATCTGAGATCGTGCACGTGCTGTACATTAGCTTTCCGTGATCCTTCACGTAAGGAACTGAAGCGCCAAGAATCGAAACCTGAATCTCTGCAAGTTCCGCGAGGTTATTTTTCCTGAATCGCGTTTTTATCTCAGGTCTGCGCCTCACCACTCCGAGCCCTGAACACGGAACATCTGCAATTACGATGTCTGCAGTGCCTTTTAATGCCTGATTAGTCTTTGTCCCGTCATTTTTCACCGTTTCTATTATATCTATGCCGAGGCGGGATGCTGATTCATCGATAATTTTCAGTTTGTGATCGTAAATATCGCAGGAAGTTATTTTTCCGGAATTCTTCATGAGCATCGAGGAAAAAAATGATTTTCCGCCCGGAGCCGCACATATATCTATAACACTATCGCCGCACGCCGGACTCAGCGCTGAAACAGCTGTCATTGAACTGATGTCCTGGACATAAAACATCCCTCTTGCAAACTCATCTGATGACATCAGGCCGCTTCCTCTGACAAAAAGAGCGTGTTCTCTCAGCGCTTTGTCCTCTGTTTCAGGGCGCATGACATCGAAGCCATGTTGTTCAAGTACATCTGAGAGGCTCTCAGCCGTCGTTTTAAGCGTGTTGACGCATATTGTTAGTTCAGGAGCTTCATTTCCGGCTGCCATAAGTCTTTCAGCCCTCTCAGCGCCATACATGGAAATCCACATGCCGGCTATGTCCTCAGAGTACGAATATTTCACTGAACAGAATGCTGCCGGGTCCGCGGAGCGGTCGGGAAGCGCACGTCTTTCATTCCTGATATATGAACGCAGAACGCCGTTTATGAATCCGCTCAGACCTCTGCAGAGCTTCTTCGACATCTTAACCGTTTCATCGACTGCAGTGTACTCCGGAACGCTGTCCATGAATTCTATCTGACAGACGCCCATGCGCAGCAAAACGCGTGCGCGCGGATTTGTCTTTTTTATTCCTGATTTTATAAGGCCGTCCAGCATATAATCTATGTAAATTTCATTTTCTAGGACTCCATAGACGAGAGCTCTCACGAACGCTTCGTCGTCCGGTCTGTATTTTCTGACGGCTTTATTAACTGCAATGTTCGAAAATGCGCTGTTCTCTTCTGTTTCGAACAGTGCCTCAAAAGCTGTACGTCTGTTGATATCCATAAATCCCTCTGATTACATCGCTTCAGGCATGGTCAAACTGCATTTCGCCCGAAGTATTATGAATGCCGTAACTTTTACGGCAAATTTCAGCTGCTGCACCCGCGCGCCGTCTGCTCAGGAAATCTCAAATATCACATACAAACGGCACAGGAAAATTCTTTCTTATACTATTAAGCAGTCATCCGATCAGCCAGAAAAGCACTGATTCTTCATCAGGAAGTGTCTGCTCATTTTCGCCTTATTTTTTATCTTAGTACAATGCCCTTCTCGATCTTATTTCCTCTAAGATACTCGGAAATGCTCATCTGTCTCTTACCAGGCATCTGAATCTGTGTGATGAGCAGGACACCGTTTCCGCATGAGACCTTGAGACCTCTGTCACTGACATCTATGATGGTTCCAGGCGCAGCCTCCGCGTTTTCATCTGAAGGAAAAGCTTCTCTTATCTTCATGCGCATTCCGTCATATTCAGCGAATGCTCCCGGTGACGGAGACATGCCTCTTATATGACAGTCTATATACGCAGCGCTTTTTGAAAAGTCGATTCTGCCTTCTGATTTTTCGATCATAGGCGCATAACATGACAGAGAGTCGTCCTGAGGTATCCTTTCAGCAGTTCCGTCTGCGATCGACGGCAGCGTCTTTATGAGAAGATCAGCTCCAAGCTCTGCCAGTTCATCGAAGAGTTCACCTGCGTTTTTGTGCCCTATCTCTGTAGATGCACATGCTATCATATCGCCTGTGTCGAGTCCCTCTGCCATGTACATCAGAGTGACGCCCGTCTTTTGATCACCTTCCATAATACTGCGCTGTATGGGGGCCGCACCTCTGAATCTCGGAAGCAGCGATGCATGTATATTGACGCAGCCGAGCCTTGGAATCTCAAGAAGTGCCGATGGCAGGATCCTGCCGTATGCCGCCACTATGATTATGTCGGGTGCGATTTCTCTGATCTTATTCAGAAACTCATCGTTTCCTTTTATCTTTTCCGGTTGTGCCGCCGGAACTCCCGCCGCTTCAGCTGCTGTTTTTACCGGAGCCGGCACGAGCTTTTTGCCTCGTCCTTTTCTGCTGTCAGGCTGTGTCACTGCCAGACATACGTCATATCCGGCCTTGACGAGAGCATTAAACGGTACGACAGCAAAATCAGGAGTTCCCATGAATACAATTCTCAGATTATCCATTATTCCTGTATCTCCCAGACATCCTTTGCCTTGTCGGTGTACAATATGCCGTCAAGGTGATCATACTCGTGGCAGAACGCTCTTGCGAGAAGTCCCTCGCCTTCATACTCAACAGGCTGCCCTTCCCTTCCTGTTCCTTTGATTTTCACATATTCCGGACGCACTACCTCACCGACTTTGTCAGGTACGCTCAGGCAGCCTTCGTCACCGTCCTGCTCGCCTCTCGTCTCCACTATTTCAGGATTTACAAGAACTTTAGGGCCTGTACCGTCCATGATGTCAACGACGAAAATTCTTCTCAGCACTCCGACCTGAGGCGCTGCGAGACCGACACCCTCAGCGTCATAGAGCGTCTCGATCATGTCGTCTATGAGCTCTCTCGTCCTGTCCGTGATCTCAGGAACAGGTCTGCACTTTTTTCTCAGGATTTCGTCTCCTTCTGTTACGATTCTTCTTAATGCCATCTTAATATTCCTCCGAAATATTCTATGTTCTTCTATGTCATGCTGTAAGGATCAAGTTCAGCGATCATGACGACGTCAGCGGCGCTGCCTGATGCTCTGCTCCTCTCAATTTTTATCTCTTCAACAATCACACGCCAGTATTTCGTTCTTCTCACGGGACTTTTTATTATTATATGATATCTGAATCGTCCGTTGAGCTTCGCCATATATGCCGGCTGAGGCCTGAATACAGCCGATTCAAGGCTCGCTTCACGTCCGGCAAGCTCTCGGTAAATCCGCTCCGCTTCATCGATAACATTTTTTTCACCTTCGCCGGAAAAAACAAGTCTGATGATATTCGTAAACGGCGGATAACCGGCGACTTTTCTTACGATGAGTTCCTCTTTTAAAAACCGTTCATAATCACCGCGCGATGCTGCTGCTATCGTCCTGTCCTCAGGTGAATATGTCTGTATAATCACGTGACCCGGCTCACCGCCTCTGCCTGCGCGCCCTGACGCCTGAACTATCAGCTGATACGTCCGCTCCGCGGACCTGTAATCAGGGATATTGAGCGTTACGTCAGCAGCAACTATTCCAACGAGACCGACATTGTCAAAATCGAGCCCCTTGGCAACAAGCTGTGTTCCGACCAGCACATCTATTTTACCCTTTCCGAAAAGGTTTAATATACGTTTTATCTCACCTTTTTTCCTTGCTGTGTCGAAATCTAGCCTCTCGCACACAGCTTCGGGAAACATCTCGGCTGCTGCTTCTTCTATCTGCTCTGTTCCTGCTCCAAAATACCTTATGTTTCTGCTTCCGCAGTCCGGGCAGATATCAGGCACCCTGACTTTTCTGCCACAGTAATGACATTCAGCCATCCGGCTGTATTTATGATACGTCATAGAAATTCCGCATGTGCCGCATTTCATGACGTACCCGCACGAACGGCACGATATGAATGAAGAGTACCCGCGCCTATTCAGAAACAGAATCACCTGACGGCCTTCAGCAAGCGTCTTTTTTATACCAGCTGCCATCTCTGCGCTGAAAACGCTTCTGTTTCCATCGCGCAGCTCTTTTCTCATGTCTACAATGCTTACCGACGGCAGCGGAGTTTTATTGTGCCTCTGCTGAAGACGCAGTTCTTTGTAATATCCCTTCTGGGCTCTGTAGCTGCTGATGACCGATGGTGTCGCAGAGCCGAGTATTACAGTCGCACCGCTGATCCTGGCCCTCATGAGAGCCGCGCTGACCGCATCATATTTTGGCGTCTGGTCCGCCTTGTACGACGATTCATGTTCTTCGTCTATCACGATGAGTCCTGGATCTGCGAACGGCGCGAAAACAGCAGACCTCGCGCCTACCATTATATGTGCGTCTCCGTTCCGCGCTCTCATCCACTGCAAATATCTCTGACCTTTTGTCAATCTGCTGTGCATAACCGCTACATTGTCAGCACCGAACCGGGCAGTAAATCTGCTCACAGTCTGAGGGGTCAGAGAGATCTCCGGCACGAGAATTATGACGTCTCTTCCCTCATCAAGAGTTTCCTCGCACGCCCTAAGATAAACTTCTGTCTTTCCGCTGTTCGTGACGCCGTTCAGCAGAAAATATGATGTACTGCGGCTGTGTATCGAAGGCTTTATCTGATCAAATGCAGCCTGCTGCTCATCTGTAAGCGGAGGAGCAGCAGACATGGCATCATCTTCTACTTTTCTGTATTCGTCGAGAGGGTCTTTTGCCGGAGCGCGCTTCGGCTTTTTCCCCGGAGGGATCATACAATAGACAGCGTCTATGTACCGGCACATGTACCTGTGCTTCATCCAGGAGCTCATCCTTATGAGATCAGGAGGAAGCGAGTATTCTCCAGAGACAGACGATACGTCTCTTAACCTTTTTACATTTTCCGGCGGCTGTTCAGAAACGCCGAATACATATCCGGTCAGTTCTCTCTTCATGCTGGCAAACGGCACTTTCACGACGCTTCCGGTCATGACGCTGTCATCCGAGCAGCGATATGTAAAAAAATTATCTGTGCTGTTCGTCACATTGTCGACGACTACATCAACGTATTTCATGATCTGAGTTTTCTCTCCCGTGAAGGATCATCTGCTCCGGCTCCAGGTCTCTCCGAAAAAATGCATCCACAGTAGTTCTGCCTATAAAGCCCGTATTCCCTTGAAAGATCTACAGATCTTTTGAAGCCGTCCTTTTTCTTAAAGCTTTCGTCCAGAAAATCTATCCCGTATTTTTTACCAATAGCACGACCTGTTTCAACTATTGTCGGAGTACTCTTGTGAGGGCTGACCGACAGTGTCGTCGTAAACAGATCGAATCCGTTTTTTACGGCGAATCTCGCCGTCATATCCATCCTTATCTTGAAGCATCGGCTGCATCTCGCACCGTTCTCTGGTTCCTCCTCAAATCCTCTCACATATCTCAGATAGTTTTCAGGATCGTAAGGCCCTTCTATAAGCGTTACACTGTCTTCAGGCAGAAGTTTTCTATTATATTCATCTATGAATTTTTTCTCGGTTCTGAGCCTTTTTTCGTATTCGCCCTCGTTTGTGATATTCGGGTTGTAGAAAAAGACTGTCACACGGTATCTCGGAATAAGTCTCTCTATGACAGCTGTGCTGCATGGTCCGCAGCAGCTGTGCACAAAGATCCCGCGCTTTTCTCCGCAGTCTGTCTTATTCATTTCATTCCTCATATATTGCCACATATGATATCATATATAAAACTTGTTATTGTCTTAAATAGATGCGCACGCAGAAGCATTTATCAAAAAGCATCGCAGAGCGTATCTAAATCAGTATATCACAGACGGGAAAAACATTTTAATGTTATTATACAAAAATGGCGCACGATATAACTCAATCGGACCGTGGCTCAAGGATCATTTCGGAAAAAGAACAGTAAAGGCAGCAATAGATGCCGGATTCACATGTCCGAACAGAGATGGGAAAAAAGGCTTCGGCGGATGCATCTACTGCTCCGAAGAAGGCTCGGGCGAATACGCCGGTACAGTAGAAAGAGGAATATCGACAGGAAAAAAGAAAATAGCAGTGCCCGTAAAAGACGATTCGGCCTGCAGCACACCTGCTGCTCAGATTACATCACAGATCAATTTCATAAAAGAAAAATGGAGCGATCCGCTCTGCATCGCATATTTTCAAAGCTTCACAAATACATATGCACCAGTTGATCATCTGGAATTGCTTTACAGAGACGCGCTCTCACATCCTGACTGTGTGGGGCTGGCGATTGCGACACGGCCTGACTGCATAGGAGACGATGTTCTTGATCTCCTTCAAAAACTGAATGAAGAGACGTTTCTTTGGGTCGAGCTCGGACTTCAGACAGCTGACGACAGGACAGCAGAGCTCATAAACAGAGGCTGCACGCTCGCGGAATATGACAATACAGCCGACAGGCTGATAAAAAGCGGCATAAGAGTCGTAACTCATCTGATATTCGGTCTTCCTGGTGAAGACAGAGATACGATGCTCAGAAGTACGGAGCACGTATGCGAAAAGGATATTTTCGGCATAAAGTTTCACATGCTGAACATTCTGAAGCACACTGCCATAGAAAATATGTGGAGCAGCGGTTCGGTCAGCCTTATGACGAGAGATGAATATATATCACTCGTATGCGATGCTTTGGAGATCATACCGCGCAATATCACAATTCACAGGCTCACAGGAGACTCACCTGCGGAACTGCTGCTCGCACCTGACTGGATACCCAACAAAAGAGCCGTATTAAACGGCATAAACAGCGAGTTGAAAAAGCGCGGAAGCGTTCAAGGCTGCCGTCTGGCTCGCATCTGACACTAAAGGCCGCCTGTGGGCGGCCTTTTCAACTGTACAGTGTGTTTTTCACACGCTTTGCACACATTTTTAAAACATTTCCTGTCAGCCCGCGAAGCTACTCATCGCTGTCCGGGCCGAGCCTGCCTTCATTGTAATGACGCCGGCAAAGCGGGACATATTCAGCTCCCTCTCCAACCATGATCTGATTTCCTGTCCTTACCATCCTGCCATCGACTACACGCGCCGACATCGTCGCCTTCCGGCCGCACCAGCAGATAGTCTTGATTTCCTCTATTTTATCAGCATATACCAGCAGATACTGCGAGCCCTCAAACAGCTCG
This sequence comes from uncultured Eubacteriales bacterium, assembly GCA_902796965.1. Lineage (GTDB taxonomy): Bacteria > Bacillota > Clostridia > Peptostreptococcales > Anaerovoracaceae > RUG708. The sequence goes on from CADBRA010000008.1 coordinate 31,889, forward strand.
TTTCTGAAATCATTTTTAAGACCATAGCACATGACCGGGCAGTCAAAGCTGTCTACGATCTCTGTCAGTTCCTCAATATGGTGCTTTTTCATAAACTGTGCCTCGTCGATGAGCACACAGTCCACGTGATTTTTAAAATTTTCCTCGATAAAAGCCTGCAGTATGTTTGTGTCTTCACCGATGATCTCAGCTTCGCGTTCAACGCCGATTCTCGACCTGACGGCGCCTCTTCCGTCTTTTTCACTATCCATCCCCGCTGTCATCACGAGAACGTGCCCGCCGCGCTCCTCATAATTATATGCAACCTTTATGAGCTCAATGCTTTTTCCGGCATTCATCGTACCATATCTGAAAAAAAGCTGTGCCACACTGTTCCTCCGACTCTGTTCCTAAAAATATCCCATGAGCATCATATCGTCCCGTTCATCCTCTACGCAGCAGAACTTCACATTCCCAAAGATGTCATAATATGCAGGGCCGTGAAATTCAAAGCCGAGCTTAGAACATTCGACGATGTAATTTATTATATCACGAGAAAGAAGTTCACCGGCGCGCACAGCAGGAATTCCCGGAGGATACACTGAGATGTCGCATGCCGAAATTCTGTCCTCGGACTTTTCGGAATCGAGGATTGAATAATCCGAAAAAACAGCCTGCCTGGGCGTCAGCTCCGCTGACATCCTGAGCTTAAACAGACTATCATACATTTCCATCTGTCTGGAAAACCTGTGGAAAGGCTCAGGAGCTTTGTCAGAATAATGAGCTGATATATCACTTAGTGCGGCTGTCAGCATATCGAAATCAGACTCTCTGCTGCCTGCGCCGGCCAGCAGTATAGCATACCTTATGTCAGAAAATTCCGCATCGATTCTGTACTTCTCAGACAGTATTTTTTCAAGATCTCTCCCAGAAAGCCCTAAATCACATGCTGTTACGAGCAGACGCGATCCCTCTATATCGCGTTTCAGTCCGTCAGCGCCCGTAAATTCTCTGCAGCATCTCATGCCGGGAATTCTGTCAATTCTGTCAGCCGCATCACTCACGAGCGTTCTGATTTTGTGCCATTTTTCAGATCCGTTTCTGTCTGCGTCAGCCCTGGCGGCATCCAGCGATGACATCAGAAGATACGACGGACTCGTCGATGTCATCATATTTATAAAGAACTTCAGCCTTTTTCTGTCGACGAGATTCCCCTGTACATGAAGCATCGAACTCTGTGTAAGACTTCCGAGCATCTTGTGCGTGCTCTGGACACTTATGTCAGCGCCGGCCTCCATAGCCGATATAATCCGCTGCCCTGTAAACATCATCTGAGCCCCATGAGCCTCATCAGCTATCACCGGAACGCCGGCACAATGAGCCGCATCTACGATTTCACTGAGGCTGCTGTATGTTCCGTAATAGCTCGGATGCGTCACAAATACAGCCGAAGGATTTTCGCACAGTTCAAGAGAGCGCTTCACATCGTCTGCGGAAATTCCTCCTGAGAGATTTTTTTCACTGTCGTAGTGATCATAGATATAGTACGGCGAAGCTCCTGAAATTATTAAACCGGTCGTCGCGCATCCGTGTATTGAACGCTCGAGTATTACGTTTGTCTTTTCAGAGGAAACAGCAGCTATCGCGGCCGCTGCACCGCTTGTCGTCCCGTTTGCGAGAAAAAACGTCTCATCTGATCCGAAGAGCACAGCCGCTTCCTGCTCTGCCTGTCTTATTACGCCAGATGAATGATGAAGATCATCGAGTCCTGGAAGTTCTGTGAGATCGCATTTTAGAATGTTTTTTTCAAATATTCCCGCAGCAGCCCCGCCTTCATTTCCGTTTCCTTTATGTCCTGGCACGTGAAAAGATATCCTGTCATCAGACGCAAATTCAGATACCGCGTCTGAAAGCGGCATAAACACTTTATTTTTTTTACTCATTTTGAAATCACCAAAAAACAAAAAAGCTGCTTTCAAAAGCAGCTTTAAAAGTGGTGCCCAAACTCGGAATCGAACCAAGGACACGGGGATTTTCAGTCCCCTGCTCTACCTACTGAGCTATCTGGGCATATATGGAGCGGAAGACGAGATTCGAACTCGCGACCCCCGCCTTGGCAAGGCGATGCTCTACCCCTGAGCCACTTCCGCAAATCACTGTATGATGTCGTATAACTGGCGACCCGGAACGGGCTCGAACCGTCGACCTCCAGCGTGACAGGCTGGCATTCTAAACCAACTGAACTACCGGGCCGCAATCACAGCGACATACATCGCAAAATGGTGGGCGCTATAGGGCTCGAACCTATGGCCTCCTGCTTGTAAGGCAGATGCTCTCCCAGCTGAGCTAAGCGCCCATGATAACGATTTGCGATGAAATTTTAATTGGTGGGCCATCAGGGACTTGAACCCCGGACCTGCCGGTTATGAGCCGGATGCTCTAACCAACTGAGCTAATGGCCCTAATGGTCGGGGTGGCAGGATTTGAACCCGCGACCCACTGGTCCCAAACCAGTTGCGCTACCAAGCTGCGCTACACCCCGAAAATGTTGAAATCACTTGTTTTTTAAGTGCGTCAACGTTGATTATATTAACACCCGTATCTGTTAATGTCAATAGCTTTTTAATTAATTTTTAAATTAATTTTTACTCAGCTCTTCACATCAGACCGATACAGAGTAATGCGCCATCGCGAAAAAGTTCCCCGCCCGAATCAGGCGGGGAACCGGCTTAAACGGCATGAAAGCCGTATCAGCATCGTCTTAAAGTACCGTGATTATCTGTGTACTCTCGGCTTAATAGGCATGTCGTCTACTGCCTTGACAACATCGTTCATGAACGAAACTCTAACGTCGAAATCAGGATCTTCCATTACGATATCGAGTTCTTCAGGATAAGCTTCGCCAGCTCTGTCAGCGATTCTCTTAACTGTGTACTGGAAGTGTGATCTGTCGCACAGAGTTGAAGCATTTCTGAGCTCCTGCATTTCAGAATAGCTTAAAGGCTTAGCCTTCTGGATCACTGCAATAACCTGATCTTTTAATGCGTCTTCGTCTTTAACTTCGACATTGTTCCAATAATCTCTCATTGTTAATTTCCTTTCTGAAACTAAACACATATATGGTCATTTCCCGCAAAGAAACCTGGTGCACTATTGCAGAAGGAAGCTGCAGGAAATCTTATTGGTTAAATTTTAACACCCTGCTTTATTTGTGTCAACAAACATATTATTATGTTCTGTAACAGCAACATTATTTATAATTGATTTTAATTATATTTATTTTGTTTCAGATCGTAATTATTATTATTTTTTCGAAAATATTTTTGATTCTTGACAAAAAAAACGTGGACTCCGTTTGCGGACTCCACGCCTTTTTAACAATTTCTATACCAGTTTCTGCTTTTATTTGTTTTGCCTGTCTGCAGGATTATTTACTCCGGTTGTCGTCTTCAGCGGCTTCATGCGGCGCAGACTCAGATGCATCTGTTTCAGAAGAGCTGTCACGGCTGCCTTCCGTATCATAAGAGGCCTCTGGCACCTTATCATTGATACTGGCAACAGCATCAGCATCTTGACTGATATGTTCCGTCTGAGCGCCTGTCAGCGGAGCTGACGCAGAATTTACACATTCTTGTTCGTTCGCACAGGACTGATCTTTCTTTTCCTGTCTGCCCGATATCACCATCGACAGTATGATGCTCGCAGCGAGTACACCGACGATGATAAGAATCGAAGCAACTGTCGTGACATCAATATGCACGATCTCGGCGAGTAACTTGAATCCGGTGAACATCAGAATCACAGCTACACCATATCTGACGTACTGGAACCGCTTTGCCATGTATTCGAGCACAAAATACAGCTGTCTCAGCCCCAGTATTGCGAGGATATTCGACGAATATACTACGAGAGGATGTATCGAGATCGAAAATACCGCAGGAACCGAGTCAATCGCGAATATTATATCGGAAAACTCAATCAGCAGCAGCACACCGAACAGCGGTGTCGCATGATGTACGATCTTATTATGGTTTTCACTGTATTCTTTTACAAAAAATTTCTCTCCGCGAAAATCTTCCGTCATAGGCAGAAATTTTCTGATCAGCTTCATAACCGGGCTCTGTGTCGGATCCTTTTCTCCGTCATCGCCTTTGAACATCTTTATGCCGTTGTAAAACAGCAGTACGCCGAATATATAGAGTACCCATGCAAATCTTTCGACGATGGCTACTCCGGCCATGATAAATACGAATCTGAGTATGATCGCGCCGATTATGCCCCAGTGCAGTACCCGGTGCTGCGCATGATCTGGTATCCCAAACGCTGTGAATATTGACATAAAGACGAACAGGTTGTCCATGCTGAGACTGAACTCTATAACATAGCCGCCGAGAAATTCAGTGGCGAGCTGTCTTCCCATGAATCTCCATATAAGCGCCATCACGACCATCGCTATAGCGATCCATATACCGACCCACTTAAGGGCGTTAATGAGTTCACTCCTGTCTGCTTTTTTTCTTGTCTGTGTCAATTAAACCTCCTTGAACCATACCGGCTTCTTATACCGGTCTCTGAAACTTTTTTATTTAATTATTATTTAATGCATGAAA
>CADBRA010000009.1 GCA_902796965.1 uncultured Eubacteriales bacterium
AAAGACAATTTCCTTTTTATCAGCTGCAGCATATGCTCTTAAGCACTGCAATCACTGATTTTTCCGTGACAACGTTCATTATTATACTCGCAATTATCGTTTTGGCAACCCCTTATTTCATTTTTTTCATTTTTTTCTGCAATATTCTATGACACCGCTGTAAGACATGTTTCCGCCATATATGTCAAGTGCGCTGCCGATAGTAACATCGAGCTTCCCTCTGCACGCCCGGTCAAGCCGTCTCAAATCCTCAAAGCTTCCTACTCCGCCGGCATATGTCACGGGGCACCTGTCAAATTCGCTGAGAATCGCAGCCAGCTTCTCATCGGCGCCGCCTTTTTTGCCCTCTGCATCGACCGCATGTACAAGAAACTCGCTGCAGTATTCCGAGAGGGCGTTCAGTTCGTCAGGATTTACCTCCACCTCAGTATACTTCTGCCATCTGTCAGTAACGATATAATATGAACCTCCGCGCACACGGCAGCTGAGATCCAGCACCAGATGCTCACGTCCTATTTCAGACATGAGTCTGCTCAGCCGTTCCATATCAATGCGGCCGTCTCTGAAAACATACGACGTGACTATCACATGTGATGCTCCGGCTTTTATGAACTCCTCCGCATTATCAGCCGTTATGCCGCCGCCGATCTGCATGCCTCCAGGATATGTGCCAAGTGCGTCTCTCGCCTGCCTGATATCAGCCTCATACCCAGGAGTGCCCGCGGGATTAAGCAGTATTATGTGACCGCCGCTGAGCCTGTCTTTCCTGTACAACGATGCGTAATATGCTGCCCCGTGCTCCGAAACGAAGTTCTCCCTGACGCTGCTGTGCTTCTCGTCCAGGCTTCCGCCTACAATCTGTTTGACACTTCCATTGTGAATATCTATGCATGGTCTGAAATTCATTTAAGAAATCTCCTGTTCTCTGTCTCGGACCGCCGGACAGCATATTGTCCCGCACCCGACCAAATCGCCCGGACGCTTCAGTCATCATTTTCTCACTCGTCTCCTTATCGAAAATAGGCGGCGGGAAATTTCCATACGGCTGTCATTATAGCTGATGCACTGTTATCCTTATCGATATTCTAATAATGAAATTTCCATACCGCTGCCATCATGTCATGCCATGGCGCTCCGAGCAGCTGTATTTAGTACTTTTTCAATCAATAATACCAGTAAAACATTCAACTGTGTCTGATTATATTTCAAAAACGAACTTGATAATCATTACGATTGAATACATGATACGCACATCAATACGCGTATGCAAGCCTGCAGTAATCTTTACTCATGACTGGCACTCACGAGCGCTCCGCGCACATCCGGCCGTGCCGTGCTCCCTTCAGGCGGTCGCTGCACTGATTTTCAAATATTTTACTCGCCTGCCGCATCGCATGGCCCGGCCGCAGCAAATTCCAAAAGCTGCCGGCGCCCTGATCCCCGCACATTTTCCATCAGCCTCTGCCGAAAGCCAGCCACGGCAAAAGTCCGAATTACAAAAGCTCTGTTCTCATCGCGTTTTCCTAGCCTTGAGCATAAACCGCATCGTGACAATCATCTGCGTCCGAAAATTCAGCCGCCGAGCAGCACCGGCGCAATACATCGAAATACACACTGACACCTGATCCGTGTATAACAGGGCTGATTCCGCCGCCAGCCTGCAAATCTGTTTGTACGATGCCACATGTCGCGCAGAACCGCCAAGTGCGCTTTACCAGATGTTCCGTGTTACCTCCGAAAACAAAATGAAGACTGCTTATTAAGCCTGAGCCGACCAGCGCGTCTCCTGCTCAATTCTACAGCTATAGTCTCAGATTATATCCCGTTCTAAATAAAATTTTTCATTCCGATTACTGAGAATACTGTTTAACGTGATATATATGTTAAAATAATAAATCAAACAAAAGCGCACTCGATTCACACTTTCCGCGCTGTTCTGATTGTATGCGCAGCGCAAAGCGGCCGCGTGCGCGTATTACGGAGATCAATGATGAAAAAATACAACATTAAAGTCAACAGGGCCGAAGCGCTGCGCTACCTCGGATACCGCGGGAACGCCGTCGACGGAGTCGTCGAAAGCCAGCTTGCTGATGCTGTTTCGACGCTCGAACGCGTTTCAGAGCCTTCATACATTTACAAGACATGTGATATCGAGCTTATTCCAGCCGGGATTGTTCAGAAAGCTGTCAAATCTGCTTTTCCCGCAAATCCGACTGCTTCCGGAAAAGAAGAACTTCAGGCTGTCGCGCTGAAGGGTACATCCGTCGTGCTCACCGGCAAGAGCGCTGTTACGATGCTAAGCGAATGCTCCCGGTGCATAATGATGGCAGTTACTATAGGCAGACGTGTCGACCAGGCAATCCACCGCGCTCAGGTAGCCGACATGTCGGGCGCAGTAATCATGGACAGCTGTGCGAGCAGTGCCGTCGAGAGCATCTGCGACCAGCTCCAGAACGACATAGAAGCTGATTACATGAGCCGCGGACTTTACATCACCGACAGATTCAGTCCCGGTTATGGAGATCTTCCTATAGATCTGCAGCCTGTGATCTGCCGTGCTCTGTCGGCTGATAAGATGATCGGCCTTACGATTACAAGCGGCATGCTCATGATGCCGACAAAATCAGTTACTGCCTTCATAGGCATATCAGACAGGCCTCAGCCTAAGCGGCTCACCGGCTGCGCAAACTGCACGATGAAAAAATACTGCAGGTACAGGAAGGCAGGCGTCACATGCGCCGGCTGAACATTGCTGTCAGGTAAAAATATCAGATATAAATGGAAGAGTGAACGATATGAGCGATAACAAGAAAAACCAATTAAACAATAATACAGTCAGAGAGGAAAAAGAAATCACATCTTCCTCTGCGCCATCAGCCAGTACTGAAAACTCGGGCTGTACATTCGTGCGCTCCGCGCACCACAGGGAAGTGATGGACAAACTTCTGGAAAAGGATTTTGTATTTCTGGACGGCGCGATGGGTACTATGCTGCAGGCAGCAGGACTTCAACTCGGTGAAAGGCCTGAAATTCTCAGCATAACCGAGCCGGAAACCGTACAGGATATTCACAGGCAGTACATCGAAAGCGGAAGCGATGTAATATACGCAAATACTTTCGGTGCGAACGCTCACAAGCTTGAAGGAACCGGACACAGCGTCAGTGAGGTGGTATCAGCTTCGGTGGCATGCGCACGCGCAGCAGCGGATGATGCTCCCGGCGGACGCAAAGTGTGGACCGCACTCGACATCGGACCTATCGGCGAAATGCTTGAACCGTACGGCACACTCAGTTTCGAAAGCGCTTACAATATATATAAAGAAATGATAACAGCCGGCAAAAATGCCGGCGCCGAGATCGTGGTCTTTGAGACGATGACAGACCTGTACGAAGTACGCGCTGCAGTTCTGGCGGCTCTTGAGAACTGCGATCTGCCGGTGTTTGTCACTATGACATTCGAAAAAAGCGGCAGATCATTTACCGGCACGTGCATCGAGTCAATGGCATGCGTGCTCGAATCTCTCGGCGTAGACGCTATGGGCATAAACTGCTCGCTTGGACCTGCTGAAATCTATCCGCTTGCAGAGCGTCTGGCGGCGTCCACATCGCTGCCGCTCATAATTAAAGCAAATGCCGGACTGCCTGATCCACAGACTGGAGAATATGATATCAGCGCCGGCGAATTTGCTGACACGATGCTCGATTACATAAAGATCGGTGTAAGATTTACAGGCGGTTGCTGCGGCACAACTCCGGAATACCTGAAGGAAATAGTTGACAGGTTCAAAGACCACGAGGCTGTACGTTCACGCAATGTGCACCGGGCGAGCCGAATATGCACTCCTACCCAGGTCGTAGAGATAAATCAGGTCCGCGTAATCGGCGAACGCATAAACCCTACCGGCAAAAAGCGCTTCAAGCAGGCGCTGCGCGAAAACGATTTAAATTATGTTCTCAATCAAGGCATACAGCAGGTGGAGGCCGGCGCTGACATTCTCGACGTCAACGTAGGTCTGCCGGGCATAGATGAGCCTGATATGATGGTGCGCGTCGTAAAAGCTCTTCAGTCTGTCGTTGACATCCCGCTTCAGCTTGACTCGTCCAATGACGATGCGATAGAGCGCGGACTGAGAGTCTGTAACGGCAAACCGATCGTGAACTCCGTAAACGGCGATCCAGAGGTGCTCCACCGCCGTCTGCCGATTATAAAGAAGTACGGAGCAGCTGTGCTCGGACTCGCGCTCGACGAAAACGGCATACCAGAAACAGCCGAAGACCGTTATAAAATCGCAGTGCGCATCATCGACACAGCTCTCGGATACGGGATTCCAAGAGAAGATGTGTTCATAGACTGCCTGACGCTCACAGTCTCAGCTCAGCAGGCACAAGCCGCCGAGACTCTCAAAGCCATCACGATGGTCCGACAGCAGCTCGGCGCCCACACAGTTCTTGGCGTCTCTAACATCTCGTTCGGTCTTCCTTACAGAGAACTCATAAACTACACTTTCCTCACGATGGCGATGGATCACGGACTCGATCTGCCAATTATCAACCCGAACGTCGACTCCATGATGAACGCGGTGCGCGCATACAACGTACTCACCAATATCGACAAGGACAGCGCCGATTATATAGAACACTACGCCGATTATCAGCCGCCTGAAAAAACAAATGCTGCTATGCCGGCAATGGAAGCCGAAAAATCAAAGGCTTCCGACGGTTCTGCCGACCAGTCCGGCGTCTCCGTGCCTGATGACGGTGCAGAGCTATTCCGCGCAGTCGACACCGGGCTTAAAGAAGAAACGGCCGCGCGCGTAAACGAGCTGCTCACAGATCACGATGAGATGGAAATCATCAATCTGTATCTTATTCCGGCTCTCGACCGTGTCGGTTACAGATTTGAAAAAGGAATAATATTCCTGCCGCAGCTTCTGAACTCGGCCTCAGCAGCGAGCGAAGGCTTCGAAATCATAAAGACGCGCCTCGCAAAACAGGGCAGTACGGGCGTTTCAAAAGGAAAAATAATACTTGCCACTGTAAAAGGCGACATTCACGACATCGGCAAAAACATCGTCAAGATAATTCTTGAAAACTACGGCTATCAGGTAATAGATCTCGGACGCGACGTACCTCCTGAAAACGTCGTTGAAACTGCAGTAAGAGAAGATGTTAAGCTCGTCGGTCTGTCCGCTCTCATGACGACTACTCTCGACAGCATGGAGGAGACCATCAGACAAATACGTGCAAGCGGCCACGAATGCAGCGTAATGGTCGGAGGAGCCGTACTCACAGCTGACTATGCTGAAAAGATCGGCGCCGATTACTATGCAGAAGATGCGAAAGCATCAGTCGACATTGCAAAGAAAGTGCTCGGCTGAATCTGAATCATGCATCCGCTCAGTTGCGCGGAAGAAATCAGACATAAATATGACAGGCCCACAGTGCGCTGCGGTCCTGATGCCGCTGCACCGGACATATGAAGATACATGTCCGGTGCTTTTTGTGGACGGAGTCCACGAAAAAAGGGGGTGTCGGCCGGAAATTTCCAGTCGGCGCCCCTTCAGCGTCATTTTCTCAATAATGTATTATGCAGATATGCGGCAGACATTCATTTTTGTCTGCCGCACAGTCTTTACAGCGCATGATATCCCCGCAAATCTGCTATTTGGATGCCTCTGCGTCCTTTTCTGCCATGAGTTTTGCGAGCTCGAGTATTTTAAGAGAATAACCGTATTCGTTATCGTACCACGCAATGATCTTGAGCAGACGTGTACCGATCATTCTGCCCATATTGGCGTCAAATACAGATGTACACGGTTCGCCGATCATGTCTGTCGAAACAACCTCATCTTCTGTATATCCGAGGATACCCTTGAGGTAAGTTTCGCTCGCTTCCTTCATCTTTTTGCATACTTCATCGTAATTTGTGTCCTTCTGGAGAACGACATTGAGATCAACGAGTGAAACGTCAGCTGTCGGAACTCTGTAGGCAAGTCCTGTAAGTTTGCCCTGAACTTCAGGGATTACGAGTCCTACGGCCTTTGCTGCTCCCGTCGTAGTCGGAATGATGTTGCCGAATGCCGAACGTCCTCTGCGCCAGTCGCTCATTGAACGCATGTCCACGACCTTCTGTTTGGCTGTAGCAGCGTGAATAGTCGACATGAGTCCGTGCTCAACACCAAAGTTGTCCTGGAGCACCTTTACTACCGGAGCGAGACAGTTTGTTGTGCATGAAGCGTTTGAAACCACTACCATGTCGCTCGTGTATTTATCTGTATTTACTCCGCATACGAATGTCGGCGTAACGCTGTCCTTTGCAGGAGCCGTGATTATGACTTTTTTGGCGCCACCTTCGATATGAGCCATTGCTTTTTCGGTCGTGGTGTACTGGCCTGTTCCCTCAATGATGTAATCTGCACCGTACTTTCCCCAAGGAATCGGAGTTTCGCCTTCGAGTACGGGAACCTTTCTGCCATTGATAATGATACACTTTTCACCGTTCTCCTCGGACTTGTCAAGCGTGCCCTGGAAGCGGCCGAATACCGAGTCATATTTGAGCATGTAGATCATGTAGTCAAGATCTACATTTCGGTAGTTTATGGCAGCTATTTCAAAGCTGTCCGGATCTGCTGCCGCAATTCTGATAATTACTCTGCTGATACGTCCAAAACCATTAATACCGATCCTGATCGCCATTTTTATCTCCTTTATAAAATTTACCTGTAATATGCACACGCGCTGTAAATTCAGCTTTCAATATTTTAACATAGCGAATGTATTTAGTCTATTTCAGAGGATAATTAAATTATTAACGGACTATTTACAGAATTTCATATTTATTTTTATGCATACCGTCATTCATCTGCTACAGGTTTCAGCCCCGCAATGTTCGCTGTTCCTCCATCAAAAGGAATAAAAGGGAGGATTTTTCCTGAATAAACACACTCGGATCATCCTAAACCGGCCCTTAATGAATTCGTGAACGGCCGGCTCCTTCAATCTCCCTAAATACAGAAAAATCGCCTGTACAGCTGACTTTTCAGGTATCACGCTGTCTTTTTTCCGCCTATCAGGTAATGCTCTGTGCTGCATCGGATTATTTTTCTGAATGTCATTCCTCACGCTCCGCGTTACAGCTTGACCAGTTCGGACATCTCCCTCCGCCGGCTTTGAAAATTACTGTATTTCAGCGTTTTGTAACAGTTTGTATAAAAAATATATTTGTTGTATAATAAACAAAGTAC
>CADBRA010000010.1 GCA_902796965.1 uncultured Eubacteriales bacterium
AGCAGAACAACGATAGTCTTGCCCTCGTTCTCAGGTCTCTTTGCGAGCTGAATCGCAGCCCATACAGCAGCGCCTGATGAAATTCCGATGAGCACGCCCTCTGAACCGTTGACTTCCTTGCCTGTCGCGAAAGCGTCTTCATTATTAACAGGGATTACTTCGTCGTAGATCTTTGTGTCGAGAGTGTCAGGAACGAACCCTGCACCGATTCCCTGAATCTTGTGAGCGCCACCCTTGCCTGTCGAAAGTACAGGTGATGAAGCCGGCTCAACTGCGTAAACCTTTACTTCAGGCTTCTGCCATTTGAGGTACTCTCCTACGCCTGTGATAGTGCCGCCTGTGCCGACGCCTGCAACGAAAATGTCAACCGCACCGTCAGTATCGCGGAATATCTCAGGACCTGTAGTCTGTCTGTGAGCCTTAGGGTTTACAGGATTTACAAACTGTCCCGGAATAAAGCTGTTCGGATCTTCCTTCGCGAGCTCATCAGCCTTGGCGATCGCGCCCTTCATGCCCTTTGAGCCCTCTGTGAGCACGAGCTCAGCTCCGTAAGCCTGCATCATCTTTCTGCGCTCAATCGACATCGTCTCAGGCATTACGATCTTGATCTTGTATCCTCTGGCAGCAGCTACAGCCGCGAGGCCGATGCCTGTGTTGCCCGAAGTCGGCTCTATGATAGTGTAGCCCGGTTTGAGTTTGCCCGTTGCTTCAGCGTCATCGATCATCGCCTTTGCGATTCTGTCTTTTACGCTTCCTGCCGGGTTGAAGTACTCGAGCTTTCCGAGGATTCTGGCCTTGAGGTCATATTTCTTTTCGATGTGTGTGAGTTCGAGGAGCGGAGTTCCGCCGATCAGCTGATCTGCTGATGTGTAAATCTTTGCCATAACCAATTCTCCAATCTGATTTCCGCGTTTTGCGGATCAAATAATCAAGTGATTTATTTTACATTAAGTTACTAAATTAAAGCTGTGTTGTTCAACCTATTTTCTTGATAGGTTTTTCGTGTGTTTATTATATGGCACTATAACTGCGTTGTCAATTATAGATTTTTTTTATATCGAATTATAGTCTGAAACAGTATGACAGACGCCCCTGACATTACGGAAATGAAAGCGGCAGTTCCTGCCTGTCAGACATGATTCCGAGTCAGGAAACACCGTAGACTTACGTGAGCTCCGCTCACAAGGGCGCTGCGCGCAGCATGCCGGAGCAGCCTGTGACAAAAGCGTTCAGCAGCTCCGGCACCGCGCCTGCAGACACACAATATCCGTTTCAGATACACATCTGTCAGCGGAGCTGACGTGAGCCGCAACGCTTTGTCAGCGGATTACAATCTGGCTTCGCAAAACACGCGCGGCCTGCAGGACCCGTATCCGGTCTGGCAGCTATAACTTCTTTCCCGCAAACTCCTCTGCAGTCGTGAATTCTCCGCTGACGAGCTGCGGCAGTGTGATTTCCCCGAGATATAACTCCATAAGCTCATAAATGTTTTCGTAGAGCGAAAGCGATTTGCATATATCATGTCTGTCACATTCAGGCGCACCGTCCTTGAGACACGCCACCGGAGCCATCGTGCCGTTAGCGACATTCAGAATCTCCCACGCGGTGTATTCTTCCGGCTCTCTCGTGAGCCTGTAGCCGCCGCCTTTGCCTCTTATGCCTTCAACGAGTCCGGCCTTGGAAAGAAGCGAGATGATGCTTTCCAGATATTTTTCGCTGATCTGCTGTCTCTCTGCAACATCTCTCAGCGGCACATATCCGGATTGTCTGTTTTCGGCCAGATCGATCATGACACGTATTGCGTACCTTCCTTTTGTAGAAATCAGCAACTGATCTCCCTCCCTGTTTACATAAAATTTGAATACGGCCGGCGCATGCCGTATCCGCGCCGCACAAGCTTTAATAAATGATATTTTTGAGTCACGTGCAAATGTTCTTCTGCCCGTCAAGCGCGCCGATGGCATTCAGCAATTGCTTCATGACAGATGTTCCCGGTTCCTTTGCCACGCTGATCCGCATACAGCCGAAATGCATCTCAGCGATGGCGGACAGCACAGCGCCCCGTGACTCCGGACTCCCGCGTACTTAAAATTAACTCTCGCTCCGCAGTATCATCTGCAGGTCCGCAGCAGCCGGCAGCCGGTATTAACGGCAATTGAGGCGCTTTGCGCACCGCATCAGTTTTTGAATACTTGATTGTCTGCTGTTCAGGCCCCCGGCAGCGTGCGCCGCCGTGCCCGCTGTCTGCCAGCCTTTTCAGCATCATTAACCCGCCACCGGTGATTTCGCGGCGCTGAGCAGCTGAAGGCAGGCATAATCCGCAAGTTAAGACGGCAGACGGCGGTATCACTGAAAATCCCGCGCCGCCGGACATACGGCCACCTGATGAACGGCAGTCCCTTTGACACAATTATACAGCAAAAAACCGGAAAGAACTGCTGCGTCCTTTCCGGTTCTGTAAATTTCATTTTTTTCAGATGAGGACGCTCTCTGCTCTTGATGTGAATTCAAGCCTCACGGCTGCGGCCCGACTATGCGCTCATGCTTCTGCCGTTCCTAATTCCGCGCTGCAAAGCCCCCGCATCAGACTGATTCCGGCGGTCTGCAAGTCTGCTGCAACGCACTCAGTGAGCCGGCCGCGAATCGGCATCAATTCACATTCCTCACCGGAGCCCGTGTCCATCCGTCAGATTTATCTATTTCGACATCGCTTTCTTGTAAGCTTTCTTGCCGACTTCTGTCTCGAGATACTCTTTCTGATGATTCTTGTGGTTGTCGTAATTCATCTTGTGATGAGGATTCTCAGCCCAGAGCTTGTCAGCAACAGGCTTCCACTCCTCGGCGTAATGAACGCACTTGCCGCAGAGCGAATGCACGTCCTCAGGTGTTATGAGGTCTGTGGACTTAGCGCCTGTCTCATCGACCATCTTCTGGAGGATCTCAGGATTCTCAAGCATAGGACAAGGTCTGAGATGATTCTCGTTGAATTCCTGATTGTCTCTGTAAGCCATGAAGAGCGGCTGTCTGAGGCATTCGAGTATTGACTTCTCGTGGATGTTGGCGCTCGAATAGTGTATGAATACGCAAGGCTCCGCGTCTCCGTTCGCGTTGATGTGGAAGTAGTTTCTTCCGCCGGCAATGCAGCCGCCGACATATTCGCCGTCGTTCTGGAAGTCCATGACATAGATCTGCTTGCCGCCCTCGAATCCTCTGATTTCGCGGATTCTGTGATATATGTATTCGCGCTGTTCCGGAGTAGGCATAAGCTCTACATCAGCGTCAACGCCTACAGGCATATAGTGGAAATACCAGCCGAATCTGCATCCTTTGTCGATGAGCATATCGAGGAATTCGTCAGAAACTACAGTTTCGAGATTCTTTCTCGTATAGCATACCGAAACGCCGAAGAAAATTCCATACTGCTTCATGAGATCCATGGCGTGCATAACCCTGCTGTAAACGCCCTGGCCTCTTCTCGCGTCGTTAGTGTCTTCAAATCCCTCGACACTGACAGAGAATGAAAGGTTTCCGACTTCAACGACCTGTTTGCAGAATTCTTCGTCGATAAGAGTTCCGTTTGTGTAAGCCGAGAACGCACAGTCATGGTGCTTCTTGCAAAGCTTGATGATATCGTCTTTTCTCACGAGCGGCTCACCGCCGGTGAACATATAGAAGTAAGTTCCAAGCTCTTTGCCCTGAGTTACTATGCGGTCCATGTCCTCGAAGCTGAGATTGAGCTTGTAGCCGTATTCAGCAGCCCAGCATCCCGTACATCTGAGGTTGCACGCGCTCGTCGGGTCCATGAGTATCAGCCACGGAATGTTGCAGCCGTACTTGATTCTGTTGGCTCTGATTTCGCTCGTGCCGCGGATCGCAGCCTGATAACCGAGATTCAGCGCCTGCATTCTCGCTACATTGAAGTCGAGCTCATCGAGCATCCTGTTAGTGAACTGAGTCCACTTGTTGTTCGGATCAGCTGCCATCTTGCGGGCGCCATCGTAGAATCCCTCTCCGAAATTATCGCCGAACATCTTCTCCGCCAGATCGATCAGCTTGACCATCTTAGGCGCGCGCTGCTCCGGCGTGTCTTTTCCCACATATTTGAGAATGCCGCAGATCGCAGCATCAGCAGCCTTTCTTTCAGCCATATCCTTTATAGACATTTAGTTAACCTCCTGATAAACTGCCGCAGAAAAACGCGGCAAAAAACTTAATAATAAGTAATATTCACTGTAATAATGTAAACATTCCGCAGAATTCAGCCTCTCACGACGGCTCCGCCAACGAAGATATATCGCGGAACTTTTTAATGTAATGTATATACTACACAAAAAAAATATTATTATTAAGAACCAGCTTTATTTTTATGTAGATAGTTTTTATGCTTATCCTGCATTCTGTATAAATAAAAACGACATATATAAAATATGTCGTTTTTATTTATATCATTTTGTTTATCTAACTAAGTTTTTACAACTATACCGCCGCAGGCGTCATCTGCGGCCGCCTTTTTATTCAATCTACGGCCGCGGCACGCAGCGATTCATGGACGCTCCCGGCAATCGCGGCGCTTACCGTATGGCCGTAGTCCGCGGCTGCTCAAACTTCTCTTTCTTACTTTACCGTTCGTTTTCGCTGGCGGACCTGGCCGAGGACCTACATC
>CADBRA010000011.1 GCA_902796965.1 uncultured Eubacteriales bacterium
ACGGCTGCCAGGACTTTGCTTTTTCCGACCATTGTTGCGGTATTTCCATTCACTGAAATCTGAATGTCATCATGCTCTGCAGAGTAATAATTAAAAGTGCCGTCAAGCAGACCGCTGATGAATTCGTCTACAGACTGCCTTGTACCGGTCATATGCATGAGATAATAATCATCCGACATCAGATTCCGGAGACCGACGTCATCTTTGCTGATCATGTATTTCCAGTATTGTATGTATAGTTCTTTGATTGCTTCTATATCGTTCATATTCATTCCTTCTGTTCTGACGGATCCAGATATTTGATAACCTTTGCAGGTACACCGCCGACTACGGCATGATCAGGTACGTCTTTGGTTACGACTGCGCCTGCGGCAACTACGGCATATTCACCGATGGTAACGCCGGGGCAGATGGTAACATTCATGCCGAGCCAGGCGTTTTTCTTCACAAGCACTTTGCCATAAGTGTATTTGGTATGGCGCTCATTCATATCATGATTGATGGTTGCGATCCTAAGCCCCGGTGCGGACATTACGCCGTCCTCAAACTCGATACCGCCGGATGCGGAAAGAATAGCAGAGTGGTTTAAAAAGACTCCTTTACCGAATTTCACGCGGTTTCCGAAATCACAGATGAAGGGAGTCAGGATCCTGACATCATCGAGATTTCTCCCGAAGAGCTCTTCCAGGTCCTTTACATAGGTCGGATCATCCGGCATTTTTGCGTTCGCCTTTGCGCACAGGGCTCTTGCACGCATCATTTCATCAACGGCTTCTTTGAAATAAGGCTCCCTGTTGTCGGTTGGACCGCCGTTATCCATCAGTTCATAAACATATCCTTCTGAATATTCCATTCTCATCACCTTCTTATACCAATCCGTTGTCTGCAAGCCACTTTTTTACAGAGCTTCCTGCGTTTGCCCTGAGATCCTTTTTGGTTTCCTCGATGCATGTCATGTAGACTGGGGAGTATGGGTCTTTCATTTCAATCTTAAAGGTATCCGCGGAAATCTGCTCCTTCATCCCGTTTACAACGATCTCCGTGTTGCCGACCTTCACATATCTCATTCCACCGCCGAAGTAGTTTTCATCTGCTCTTGAAAAGAATGCAATTAATGTTTTTGCCTTTTTATGTCCTCCATTACATTTTGTGGTCTTGTACGTTTGTTCTTTCTGAGTATATTATCCCACATGGTGCTTGAGAAATCCAATCGAAAAGCATTATAATTGATTTAATGATTAAATAGAGAGGCAAAAACCTGTGAATACAAAGCAGATTGATTACTGCATAGAGCTGGCACATACATTGAATTTCAGCAGAGCCGCAGAGAATATGTTTGTAAGCCAGCCTGCACTGACTTATCAGATCTAGCTTCTGGAAGATGAAGTTTCTTCCTCAAGCCATGAGGATCTTTTCAGACAGACATCCGGATATTCAGACCACACCAGAGTTTGAATATGAGAATGGTGTGGAAGGTTTTTATGGAATGAAACGGATATCCTGTTGCCCTGAAAGAGCAGACAAAGCAGATACCGGGGATTGACGTATATGATCTGTATGGGCGGACGCTGATGGTGGGCGGGGGGTGTTATAACAAACTTTACTCAGCGGCGGGTGACAATCCCCGACTGAGTTGAATTCTCTCTCGAAGACATGGACATGTCCAGATTTCAGCAAGGCGCCAGGCTGATAATGTGGAGAACCGGGATTTTCTGCGGGATCTGCTGTAAGCGATGTATGATGAGCTTCCAGCTGTAAAAAAGAAGAAGTGAGAAAAGAGCATGCTCAGATTAGAAAAAGTTAACGGGAAAAATGTGTGGGAACTCCTGAAACTGAGAGTTGAGGACGACCAGAGAAGCTTTGTCGCAAGCAACTATACCAGCATTGTCGAGGCTTATACAGCGATTACGGGTAACGGGTATGCTTTTCCGTTCGGTATTTATGACGAAGATATACCGGTCGGGTTTCTTATGATTGGCTTTGACGCCGATGACTATTGGGATGATGCACCTGCGATAGCGAAAGGTAATTATAATCTTTGGCGTCTGATGATCGATAAAGCTTATCAGAAAAGAGGATATGGGAAAGAAGCTGTACGGCTGGCCTTAGATTTCATAGAGTCATTTCCCTGCGGCAAGGCTGATTTTTGCTGGCTGTCCTATGAGCCGGAGAATGAGGTGGCTCGGCAGTTGTACCGTTCATTTGGTTTTGCCGAAAACGGAGAAATGGATGGCGAGGAAGTCATTGCCGTATTGAGACTATAAAACAAGAAGGAGTACCAGAAGAATGACCGACAGCAGGTGCAGATCGCCAAACTGCGTCACTTTTGAAGTGAGCAGCTTCGTCATTGTCGGGGTGACCATGCCAAGCAGCAGGGCAGTGAGTGTCGCTGCAAGCAGCGTCATCATCTCCGCGGGAGA
>CADBRA010000012.1 GCA_902796965.1 uncultured Eubacteriales bacterium
ATCTCTGATTTCGGTAAGCGTTTTGAGCTCTTCTGAAGGTTCCGTTTCTTCTTCAGGCTCTTCAGGAGATTCTTCGGTTCTGTGAAGTTTGTTTATGCCCTTTATCAGAAGGAATATTACTAAAGCGATGATCAGAAAGTTGATGACAGTCTGAATGAATGTACCATATGCTATTACAGCGGGGTCGCCTCCGGTGATCGACGGGAGCGTCAGTTTGAATGACTCGAAGCTTACGCCGCCGATGATATAGCCGATAAATGGCATGAGGATGTCATTTACGAGAGAGTTTACAATGGCAGTGAATGCTGTACCCACGATGATGCCGACAGCCATGTCCATTACGCTGCCGCGCGATATGAATTCTTTGAATTCGGCCCAGAAGCCTTTCTTTTTTTCCATAAAAAATCCTTTCAGAAACATGATAATCATTTACAATCTGTATTTTGAGTATAATAAAAATTGGAAAAATGTCAATACGGTGAAATTGATATGCCTGTATTTTTATTGTACAAACGGGAAAAATGCGGTCGATATTATGGTATTCTTATAGTATGTAAGTGTTGGTATTTTGCAGTTAAAGTCAAGGTGGTTTAAATGAAATGTCCTTTTTGCGGAAATCAGGACACAAGAGTCATTGATTCGCGTCCTGCTGATGAAGGCGCAACTATAAGACGCAGGCGCGTATGTGACTCATGCCACAAGCGTTTTACTACATATGAACGTGTGGAGCAGGCTGATCTCATGGTCGTCAAGAGAGATGGGAGCCGGGAGCTTTTTAACAGAAACAAGGTCAGAAACGGAATCGTCACTGCCTGCAGAAAGAGACCTGTGACGACGGATCAGATAGACAGCCTTGTTGACAGAGTTGAACGGCAGCTCAGCGAAAGATCAGAACGCGAAGTTACGAGTTCCCAGATAGGCGAGGTGATTCTCGACGGACTCAGGGGATTGGACGAGGTGGCGTACGTCAGGTTTGCGTCTGTTTACAGACATTTCGATGATGTAAAGTCATTTATTAAAGAGATAGATAAGCTGACCGGAGAAGAAAGTACCGGTACAGCTGAGAATGATTAAAAGCAGTATAGTTTTTGCAGATGGAGAGTATGATGAAAAGGATCAGCATAGCAATCGACGGACCGTCAGGATCAGGCAAGAGCACAGCGGCTAAGAATCTGGCCAAGATTCTGAATATTGAGTATATAGACACTGGAGCCATGTACAGAGCTGCGGCGCTCAAAGCACTTCAGGAAAATGTTCCTGTTGACAACGATAAGATAACTGCGATGCTCGACAATACGGAAATAGATTTTTCGAACGGGAGCATTCTTCTTGATGGAATCGATGTCGGCGACAGCATCAGGACACTTGAGGTATCTTCTATGGCTTCCAGGATATCTGCTCTTCCGGGCTGCAGAAAAAAGCTGGTCGATATACAGCGCCTGATAGCTTCAAAAAAGAGCGTTGTAATGGATGGAAGAGACATTGGTACACATGTGCTCCCTGATGCGGATTATAAATTCTATATCACGGCTCCCCTTGAGACACGGGCAAAGAGAAGATGGCTCGAGATAGGAGAGAGAGACGGAGTCACTCTGGACGAGGTCAGAAGAGATCTCGCCGAACGCGACAAGCTCGATACTACCAGGGCTCTGGATCCGCTCGTAAAAGCAGACGATGCGATAGAAATCTCAACAGACAAGCATGGAATCTACGAGACGGCTGAACTGCTCAGGTCATATATTAAATAAAAGATAAAATGTATCAGTTTCGGCCGATTGAGAAACTGCTGTCTCTGTTTTTAAAGCTAATGTGAGCTGAAAAATAGAAAACCGCCGATATTGCATGCGGCTGCAAATAATGCGAAATGGCGCCGGAAAGTCATTATTCGGCGCCATTTCGTGTTTGCTGACTGTAATATGCCCCTCCAGCGGCGCGGCGTCCTTTTCCGATAAAATCTTAAAATACACAGCGCCGTTTTACGGCAGCAGAACACATTTTACATTTTGGTTTTATTTTCTGATACGATGAATGAACCATCCGCTGCCTATCTTTGGTTCAAACCATGTGGACTTAGGGGGCATTATCATGCCGCTGTCGGCTACATTGATGATCTCACTGACTGTTACTGGACAAAGCTCGAATGCGGCAGCGGCACTTCCAGAATCGACAGCATCCTTAAGCAGCTTGTGTCCGTTAATGCCGCCTGAGAACTCGAGTCTTTCGTCGCGCCTTGGATCATCTATTCCGATAATCGGGGAAAGAACGTGTTCCTGAAGGAGATATACGTCGAGGCATTTTACAGGATCGTCTTCATCGATGAGATTTTCTTTAAATACGGCACTGTACCAGCTGCCGCCGATATAGAGATATATAGTGTGACGTCTGGATGGAAATGTTCCGGGATCCTGGATCTGCGCCACATCTGCACATTCATCGAGACGCTGCAGAAAATCAGAAACAGATAAGCCGTTAAGCGTCTTTACTATTCTGTTGTAAGGGAGCACTCTGAGTTCTGATTCAGGAAAGGCGACGGCCATGAATCTATTGTATTCTTCGTCACCGGAGGCGTCCTGATCTTCAGATCTCATTTTCATGCCTACATGGACGGCGGATGCTGTTCTATGGTGTCCGTCAGCGATGTACATTGCAGGTACGCCATCGAATAGGCCGGTCAGTTTTTTATTGGTTTCACTGTCTTTTACAACCCAGAGCCTGTGTGTTACTCCATACACGTCTTCAGCTTCGTAGTCGGGATCGTTCTCAGCAATGATCTTTTTTGTAATCTCGTCTATTCCGTTGACATCGCGGTATGTAAGAAATACGGGTTCGGTGTCGGCTCCGCACGCAGTGAAGTGTTTTATGCGGTCCGCTTCCTTTGCAGGTGTCGTGACTTCGTGTTTCTTTATCACACCGTTCTCGTAATCGTCGATCGATGCACAGCCGGCGATTCCTGTTTGAGTTCTGCCGCTGAGTGTCTCGCTGTATATGTAGAAATGTGGTTCGGCGTCTTCGATGTAAATGCCTTTTTCAATGAACGCAGTCAGGTTTGATCTGGATCTCTCATAAACAGCGTCGCTGTATTCGTCTTCCTGGCTGAAAAAAGCGTCGGCGCGCGTGACGTTCATGAAACTCGCCGGATTTTGAGAGATGATCTCTGCCGCCTCGCCGTGGTCTACGACATCGTAGGGAGGGCATAGTGTATCCGCCGCGAATCGCGCGTCAGGTCTCACTGCCGCAAAAGGACTGAAAACTGCCATCGATAATTACCCCCTTTGTGTATCATATGAAAAATACTATGGATATAGAATAGAGCATTTTGAATATTTTTTCATTCAAAAGAAGTTCTACGGAATAATAAAAACATTCCTCTAAAACAAAAGCAGCCTTTTCGGCTGCTCGTGCTTTGTCAATTGATTTGTTTTTATACGACTGTTACAGACATGGCCTTGAACACAGTGTATACTGTGTCGCCGAGCTTGAGTTCAAGCTCGCGGACGGCTCTTTTTGTCACATTTACTGTGAGAGGGATACCTATGTTGATAACCAGTCTGTAACCATTCTCGATTTCTTCCATACCGGTGATTATGCCCTCGATATTGTTTCTTGCACTGCAGACAAGTATATTTCTGCTGATTATTATGTCCTCCGGCATTATAGAAATCTTTGCAGAGCCTTCGATATCTGTCGCTACAACGATGTCGACGTTTTTTGTCGCGCCGATTACGCGTGCTATCTTTTCTCCGTCTTCGTCTGTGAATATCTCAGCTTCGAATGAGTTGTCAGCCTGTTTTGACTGCATTAAATATGTTTCGAGCTGAGAATCGCTGATACGCAGGCTTCTGCCTATCCTGTGGGCAGGTATCTCGCCTCTTTTTATCATTTCATAAATTGTATACTTGGAAAGCTTGAGTTTCTGAGCAATCTCTTCCGGAGTATACAGAACGTCTTCTCTCATTGTTTCACCTCTTGAATCATGTCATAGCCTGTTATGTCCTTATTTTGCAGAACATATATTACATTTATAATAACATATATTCAGCCTAATTGAAATTTATATTGAACATCATCAATTGTTAAAATGACCAGTTTAAAACAATAAAAATATGTTTTAATTAAATTATTTCCAATAAAGTTGCCGCTCGGCAATACCGCAACAACTGATTTTTTTAGATGAAAATTCACCTAATATTCACATAAGGCACGAAAAAATTATTGAATTATCACTTTTCAAGTTTAAAATGAATATCTATACGGTTATTTTCCGTAATGGAATTATTATATATCTTTTGAAGGGCAGGTGTACTTAATGATCGAGGTTACCAATCTCACAAAAAAGTATGGAGACAGCATGGCTGTCGACAACCTCAGCTTCACTGTCGATAAGGGGCAGATCTATGGATTCCTCGGACCGAACGGAGCTGGCAAATCCACGACCATGAATATCATCACCGGATATACCGCCGCTACAGAGGGTACTGTGCTCATAAACGGCCACGATATCCTCAAGGAACCGCTCGAGGCGAGAAAGTGTATCGGATATCTTCCGGAAATACCGCCTCTTTATCAGGATATGACAGTAGGTGAATATCTTGATTTTGCAGCAGAGCTTAAAGGTATTTCCAAAGATAAGAGAAACGATTCGGTCGATGACGTGGAAAATCTTCTCAAAATCAAGCCGATGAATGACAGGCTCATAAAGAATCTGTCAAAAGGATACAGACAGCGCGTAGGGTTTGCGATGGCTCTCCTAGGTTTTCCGGAGATAATCATACTCGATGAGCCAACTGTAGGACTTGACCCTCAGCAGATGACGGAAATAAGAGACCTGATAAAGGAGCTTGGAAAAAATCACACTGTTATACTGAGTTCACATATCCTTTCCGAGGTAAGTCTTGTATGTGATCACATCATGATTATTTCAGGAGGAAAGCTTGTGGCGAGCGATTCGACGGAAAATCTCATGGAGATGATGCAGCCTGAGACTGTGCTCACTGTCACTGCTGTTGCAGGAAAGAGAGAGGTAGAGAATATCCTCGAAGGAATAGACGGAGTCGAGGCTGAATCTGTTGAGGAGACGTCTGACGGAAACACGTGCGCTAAGATCAGATACAGCTCAGGCGATGATCTGAGAAAACAGATAGCATCGGCATTTACTTCTGCAGGATGTGCTGTAATAGAGATGAGTACGGAGAAGGCCTCTCTCGAAGAAGTATTCCTTGAATTGACGTCTGACGATGAAAAAACAGCTGCTGATATAGTTGCAGAAAACGACAGGGATTCAGAGCTTTCTGATGCAGTTGACAGCATGCTTAAGAAAAGCGGATACGATGACGTTCCGAAAGAAGAGTCGGAAACGTACGGACCAGGTGACAGCGAGGCTGAAGCACTTTCGGATTTTGCGGATCAGCTTGCGGCAGGTATCGACAACAACGAGAAAAATGCAATGTTTGAAGACGTGCCTGAAAAAAACGATGGCAGACCTGAAAATGAATCAGACAGTCGTCAGACTCATGAATCCGCTGAGAATTCCGACAGCAGCTCGAAGGAGGGGAACTGATCATGCAGGCAATTTTCAAAAGAGAATTCAAATCATATTTCAATACTATGACCGGTCCTGTATTTACGGCTGTGCTTATAGCGTTCACGGGGATTTTCTTCGTTGCGTATAACATGGTACAGGGATACCCTTATTTTTCAGCATCGCTTTCGAGTGCGACTGTTGTACTGCTAATACTCGTGCCTGTGCTTACGATGAGAAGTTTTGCCGAAGACAGGAAACTGAAGACAGATCAGCTGCTTCTGACATCTCCTGTTACGGTAAATCAGATAGTATTTGGAAAATACTTGTCGATGCTGGCAGTATTAGCTATCCCGTGTATATTCATGATTGCCGGCCCGCTGCTCATCAAGGCATACGGCGGAACAGCTCTTGCATCTGATTTACTCGCGATCGTCGAGTTTTTCCTGCTCGGAGCGGCATATATATCAATAGGTATGTTCATATCTTCACTTACGGAAAATCAGGTAATAGCGGCTGTAGGTACCATAGCTGTTCTTCTTCTGCTTCAGCTCTCTGACAGCATGTCGTCGATACTCCCTTCATCGTCATTCGGATCATACGTCTGCTTTTTTGTGCTGATCCTGCTCGCGGCTCTTCTGGTTTACTATCTGACAAAGAATGTATTCCTCTCATGTGGAGTAGGAGTCGCTGGTATTGCAGCTCTCACCATCATTTATCTGCTTAAGAAATCGTCGTTTTCCGGCCTCATAGGTTCTGTGATTTCATCGCTGTCTCTTGTTTCAAGATTCCAGACGATAACTCAGCAGTCGTTCGACCTTTCGACGATAATATATTTCTTATCGATAATTGCGCTTTTCGTTTTCCTGACTGTAGAGTCTATTCAGAAGCGCAGATGGAGCTGAGGAGGTGCCGCAGATGAAAAAAACAGATTTCAAGGGAGCGTTCGGCACGAAAAACACGCGCTACGGCTCTTACAGTGCATTGATGATAGCGATTGTGATAGCTGTTGTGATCGTCGTAAACCTCTTTGCGAATGCATTGCCTTCGAGTATTAAGACGGTCGATCTTTCAGCGAATAAAGTCTATTCCATAGGAAGTGATACTGAAAAAGTACTCGGCAAGCTCGATAAGGACATCACGATTACTGTGCTTGCTTCGAAGGCCGATGCAGAGGATGCGCTTAAACAGCTGCTCGACAATTACGCTGACAACAAGCACATAACTGTCAAATACGAAGACCCTTCTGTCAACGTGTCACTTTCAAACAAGTACAGCAATCTTTCACAGGGAAGTGTTGTCGTGACGTGCGGAGACAGAGAACAGACGATAGATTCAAGCTCACTCTTCACGACAGATTATTCGTCGGGATCATACACGAGCTCATTTGATGGTGAAGGTCAGATAACAAGTGCAATACAGTATGTTACGAGCAAGAATCTTCCTAAAATGTACACGGTAACCGGACATGGTGAAGCATCATTATCTTCTTCTGTTTCATCGCTCATAAACAAGCAGAACATAAAGACAGAAGACCTCAACCTGATGACGAGCGGCGGGATTCCTGATGACTGCGATATTCTGTTCATATATGCTCCGACTTCAGACTATACGGCTGATGAGGCAAAGGAGATCATAAACTACCTCGACGGAGGCGGAACTGCCATTGTCATGGCGTATTATACTGATAAAGATATGCCGAACTTCAAATCGGTCCTTGATTCATATGGACTCACTCTGAATGACGGAATCGTTCTGGAGTCGGCAAACCACTACTATCAGTATCCGATGTATGTCATACCCGCGATATCGTCATCTGACATAACCGATGATCTCGCTTCAAAGAATCTCAATATACTGATGCCTAACTCACTAGGAATGACCGAGAACAGCGCAGAGAACGTGAAAGTCACTCCGCTGCTGCAGACTTCATCAGACGCATACCTCAAGAAGGTTACAGACGGTCAGATCACCACTACGGAGAAAGAGGACGGCGATACTGTAGGTCAGTTCGATATAGCTGCACTTTCTGAAAAGACATCGGGTGACAATACAGGAAAACTCATAGCCATAGGTTCCTCATCACTCATCGATGACAGCGTAACTCAGAGCTTCACACTCGGAAACATTGACTTCTTCGGTGACTGCCTCACATATCTCACAAAAGACAGTGGAGCAAGCACCGTTTCGATCAGCTCAAAGAGCATGACTCCGGCCAGCATAACAGTTTCTGCGCTTCAGTCTGTAATATGGGCAGCAGTAGCTGTAGTAATCATACCGGTGGCAATCATCGTAATCGGCCTCGTTATATGGCTCAGAAGAAGAAAGAAATAACGTGTCATGGAAGCAAATAAGAAAAAGATTCCGCCTGCTGCACGCATTTTAATAATGCTTCTTGTGCTGGCAGTTGCGATAGGAGCTTACGCAGGCATAAGACATTACAACAGCACACATGACAAAAGCAGTGACGGCGCTGATAAAACAGAGATATACAGTGTAGACGCTGATAAAATAACCCAGATGAAATATACACTCGGCGGAGTTGTCTATACATTCGACAGAGCAGACAGCAAATCCGACTGGACATACAGTGAAGACACATCGCTTTCGCTCGATCAGGACACTGTCGACAGCATGGCTTCGACAGCAGCGTCTGTTTCGACAAAGAAGGTCGTTCAGGACAACCTCGATAATTCATCGGAGTACGGATTTGACAGTCCTACGTTTACGCTGACGATCACTTTGAGTGACGGATCGGCTAAAACTGTCACAGTCGGCAGCGAGAATTCTGTCACGTCTGAATATTATGCATATGTTGACGGAGACAACAGAATATTCACTATAGATTCGGATTTTCTAAACAGTTTCACAACTGCAGACAATTTGAGTTCGAGTGATGTTTCGTCATATCTCAATTCATCGGATTCAAGCTATTAAAGATAGCCTGAAATCAACGTAATCATATTGACGTATAAGGACCGTATTTCCCTGAAACCAACAGGGAATACGGTTTTTTTTAATGTCTTTATCCTCGACATTGAAGGCCATGTAGTTTATACTGAAATAATGAAAAAAACAGGGAGACATTTTAATGGAAAATAATTTTCAAAGCCATCACGTTAAAAATCTGAATCAGAATTTCATCACGAGAGATTCGAAGTTCAGATTCAGATGCACGGAATGCGGAGACTGTTGCCGCAACAAAAAGCTCGATGATATGATACTGCTCACTACCATTGATCTGTATCGTCTCTGCCGGGTGCTTGACATGGAGACGACGGATGTCGTCAGAAAATACTGTGACATGATCCCTGGCCGCGAGTCGATGCTCCCGCTGCTAGTTATGAAACAGCACCTTGACGGCAGCTGTATTTTCCTTAAGAAGGGCAGATGTACCGTACATGATGGAAAGCCTCTGATATGCACGATGTATCCTCTTGGCAGGATATCGCTGCTCAACGAGGAAAGAGGGGAGCATGAGTACCATTATTTTCTCAAGGATTTCAAAAGCGAAGGATGCCGTGCCGCTGATGACGAGGAGTACAGTGTTGACGAATGGCTCGGTAAATATAATATCGAACAATACGATGAGTGCTCCCGGCTTTATGCCAGGCTGGGCAATGCGTGTTCGAAGCTGATGCATTCCTTGAGCACCGATGAACAGAGGCGTGAAATGTTTACGACCTCGTTTTTCATGATGTTTCTCAAATATGACAGAAATGAGCCTCTTCAGGAACAGCTCGAAACCAATCTGGCATATGTTCAGAGCCTCAAACCAGAGCTGTTCTTCGAAAAACGCACAGTAAAATCATAGAGCCACGCGCGGGTGCGCAGCATCAGACAGCAACATTTTAAGTGTTCAGAGGAGAAATGACAGATATGGAAAAAAGAAATCTCAGTGAAGTGCTCGAAAATAACGATTATCCGGGCAGAGGAATTGTAATCGGAAGATCTTCAGACGGCAGAAGAGCAGTAGCTGCCTATTTCATCATGGGCAGAAGCGAAAACAGCAGAAACCGCGTATTCGTTGAGGATGGAGACGGAATCAGGACTCAGGCGTTTGATGAATCAAAGGTAGAGGATCCCAGCCTGATAATCTATGCACCGGTAAGAGTTCTCGGAAATAAGACGATAATTACAAACGGAGACCAGACAGACACGATATATGAACTCATGGACAAACAGCAGACGTTTGAGCAGTCACTCCGTGGCAGAACATTCGAGCCGGACGAGCCGAACTACACGCCGAGAATTTCAAGCATAATGCACATCGAAAATGGAAATTACAGCTTTGCGATGTCTGTGATACGCACTGACGGCGGTGATCCTTCGTCATGTCTAAGATATACGTTTGCATATGAAACTCCAAAGGCAGGCGAATACAGATTTATCCATACCTACAAAGGAAACGGCAATCCGCTCCCGAGCTTCGAGGGCGAGCCTGAACTCGTTTCAGTTCCGGACGGCGGTGCTTCGGAAGTCGCTGAATTCATCTGGAGAAGTCTCAACAAAGACAACAAGGTTTCGCTTTTCGTAAGAGTGACAGATATTGAAACAGGAAAATATGAATCTGCTATCATCAATGCGAGAAAGTAGACATTGACCAATAACAGCAGGACCTGTTTTTCCGTGCGCTCCGCGCACATCGACGCCTGAGGCGCCGGAAGGGCAAACCTTGTTATGAATTTTCATTCGTGATAAAATAAAAAGAGTGACTGAAATTATTTCTGCTGTCTGTCGAATGGCGGACCAGAGGGAGGATGATATGGCTTCACAGATCGTACTCGCATCGGCGTCGCCCAGGCGCAGCAGCCTGCTGGATGCTGCGGGAATCTCGTTCGAGACCGCTGAGGCTCACATAAGCGAATATATTCCCGACGGGACAGAACCGCGCATCGCCAGCATGTACAATGCCCTCAAAAAGGCGCAGTATGTGTCTCGGGAGTATCCAGAGGCGTTTGTAATAGGAGCTGATACGATCGTGTATGACGGGCGGATTCTCGGCAAACCTTCAGATGAAGAAGACGCTTTCAATGTACTCGGTGAGCTTCGGGACAGTACACATGCTGTGTACACGGGCGTATGCATTGTGCGCGCTGACGAAAAGATCACAAGACTTTTCTGCGAACGCACAGATATTACATTCGGTACGTACAGCGATGATGAAATACGCCGGTATGTTTCTACAGGTGAACCGATGGATAAAGCCGGTTCTTATGCTGTGCAGGGACAATGGGCTGAACACGTTGAAAAAATCGACGGTGACCGCGACAATGTTATCGGGCTGCCGGTGGCACGCCTTTCGGAGGAGCTTGTCAGACTCGGAGCTGACATATAAGTTCGCTTTTTAGCGCTGATTTAAATATCAGCGCGGACCGAAAGGAGAAAATAAAATAGACAGCAGTTCACTTATGATAAGAGAGATGCCGGAGGCGGAGAGACCGCGCGAAAAGATTTTCAGCAGCGGCGTTTCGTCTCTTTCAAATACAGAACTTGTGGCTGTGCTCATCGGGAGCGGCACAAAGCACTCGTCCGCACTCGATCTGGCTGCAAGAGTTCTCGCAGCTGATAGATCGGGTATTTTATTCCTGAGAGATGCGAGTCTGGAAGAACTCTGTACAGTAAAAGGCATCGGAACAGCGAGAGCGGCAGTCCTTCTTGCTGCAGCCGAACTCGGCAGGCGCATCATGACTGCGCCGAGGAAACGTAAGATCAGCGTTTCAACACCGGAAGATACAGCTGCAATTTTCATGGAGGATATGCGCTATCTTAAAAAAGAGCATTTCAGAGTGCTTCTGCTAAATGTAAAAAACGAAATCATCTCTGTCGGTGATGTTTCTGTAGGCTCTATTTCAAGCTCTGAAGCGCACCCGAGAGAGGTATTTGCCGAAGCTGTCAGACGCGGCGCGGCAAATGTAATATTAATTCACAATCACCCGAGTGGAACACCGGCGCCGAGCAGAGCGGACATAGAGCTGACAAAAAGACTTTATGAAGCTGGAGTGATACTCGGAATCCAGGTCCTCGACCACATAATCATCGGTGACGGAATATTCGTCAGCATGAAACGCGAAGGGATCTTTTAGACTATCAACAAAAAATGTCAGACATGTCTGGCAGAGAAGGAGAAAGTGATAATGGGGATCAGTCTGTTCAAACAGGACATAGGTATAGATCTTGGCACCGCAAACACACTCATTTACATCAAGGGCAAGGGTATTGTACTCGATGAAGCGTCTGTTATTGCGTACAACAACAACCTCAAAAAGGTTATCGCTGTAGGCAACGCAGCGAAGGAGATGATCGGAGCCGCTCCTCCTCATATCAAGGTCGTCAGACCGCTGAGAGACGGAGTTATATCTGATTTCGGCATGACGCACCTCATGCTGAAGTCGTTTCTGTCAAGAGTGATAAGGACCTCTTCGTTTTTCACGGCTGTCAGAGTCGTAATAGGTGTTCCTTCAGGAGTAACTGAAGTCGAAAAGAGAGCTGTAGAGGAAGTTGTTCGTCAGATGGGAGCGAAAGAGGTTTATATAATGGAAGAACCTATGGCAGCTGCTATAGGTTCGGGGCTTGATGTCGACTCTTCAACAGGCTGTATGATCACGGACATCGGAGGAGGCACATCTGATATCGCGATAATAGCACTCGGTGGCGTAGTCACAAGCACATCGCTGAGGATGGCCGGCGACAAGATGAATGAAGCCATCATCGCTTATATCAGAAAAGTTTACAGTCTGATGATAGGAGAAAAGATGGCTGAAAAAGCGAAGATCGATGTCGGCTGCGCATATATCGACGAGAGCGATCCTGATTGGGTTCTCAAGACAAACGTAAGTGGACGCGATCTGGTCACAGGGCTGCCGAAGTCGATAGAGATTTCCTCGAGAGACATATGCAAGGCACTCGAGGAGAGTGTTGACGCCATCGTTGACGGAGTAAAGGTAACTCTTGAGAACGCTCCGCCTGAGCTTGCTGCTGACATAATAAACAGCGGTATGACTTTGGCCGGCGGCGGCGCAGCGCTCAGAGGACTCGACAGCCTTATCGAGAGAGAAACAGGTATAAAGACAGTGATTGCAGAAGATGCTGCTGAAGCTGTGGCACTCGGCACAGGAAAGAGCCTTCTCAACATGGATACGATACAGGATCATGTAAGGGCGAGAAATCCGTATCAGAATGCGATTCAGAATAATGTTCCGGGCGCGGGCGGATTAAATAATTTACAATAATTCAGAAACATGTTTCAGATTATGAGCCACAGGTTAATATCAATAACTTATGGCTCATATCTTGTTAATGAACAATTACGATTATGATACGGGGTAATTAAATGAATTGGATGAGAGAAAATGCCGGCAGAATTCTGGTAGCGGTAGTAGTTGTCTGCATGCTGGCGACGATCTCTGTGTCGGCCTCAAGGACCGGAAATGACAATGTGAACGACACTGTACCCGAACGAGCTGTCCAGCGTCTGACTGCCGAAGCACAGACTGGATTCTCAGGCGTATTCGGCAGTCTGGGAGATTTCTTCAGCGGTGTGGTACATTTCAGGAAGTATCAGAATGAAAACGAAAAACTGAAGAAAGAAAATGCTGAACTCAAGGAATCTCTTTCAAAGGCTCAGCTTGACGATAAAAAACTGAGCGAGCTCAAAAGCCTTTCAGACTCGCTGAATTATTCCGACTATTCATCTTCTTATGACAGAGTAAGCGCTGATGTTATTTCGCTCGACGAATCAGGAGTCTTCGGAAATATAACGGTCGGCGCCGGCAAAAATGACGGCATAAAAAAGGGAAGTCTCGTCATAAATGAGGACGGACTGGTCGGAAAAGTCATATCGGTTACGGGAAGTACAGCAAAAGTTGCCGGAATAATAGATTCTACGATTTCGGTCAGCTTTTATGATCAGTCTGACAATCAGGTTCTCGGAATGGTTACAGGAAATGGCAAGGGAAAGCTTGAAGGATACTTGTTCGATACTGATAAAACTATAGCAAAGGGCGCTGTGCTTATGACATCGGGACTCGGAAGCTATCCGGCAGGAATAGAAATCGGAACTGTTTCTGATGTAAATACAGACAAGAGCACCAGTCAGGTTACGATTACTGCGGAGCCGCAGGCTGACTTCTATGCGCTCAGGACTGTAACAGTGCTGACGTCGAAAAAGTAGAGGAACTTGACATGCGAAAGTTTAAGACGATTGTTATATTTCTCATCGCATTCCTGCTTCAAGGCAACCTTATGCACTATTTTGCCATATACGGAGGTGCGCCGAATCTGCTTCTTGCTCTCACGTTGTATTATACGCTAATAGATGATTACAGATTCGGATTCGGCTGTACGGCTGTGTTCGGATTTCTTCAGGATATCTGCTACGGGCAGCTCGTCGGTTCGTCAGCGCTCATGTATCTTGCGGTGGGAGCAATAATGCTGTTTCTGCGGAAAAAAGTATATGCTGACAACAAGCTCGTTCTGCTGCTGCTGACTGCAGCCGCTGTATTCATGTTTACGGCCGGAAGCTATCTCATATATATACTGTTCATGCAGTCTAATCTAAGTTTTGTTTATGTGATCAGGCACGTGCCGGGAACTTTGCTGTGGGACTATATCATACTGTTCATAGCTGAACTGATCTATGCGAGAAGGCATAGAAAACAGGGATTTCTGATGCATTTGAGCTGAACGGGAGGCAGATAAATTTGGGATTAAAATTAAAGAGAAGACAGGTGATAATCGCGGCGGCTTTCATTTTGCTGATGTGCCTGCTGGCCGGAAGGCTTTTTTACCTGACTGTCATACAGCATAAAACATGGTCGGAAGCGGCTACGAACCTCAGCACAAAGACTGTCTACACCTCTGCTGCAAGAGGAGAGATATACGACAGATATGGAAGGCTGATTGCCGGAAACAAACAGAAATTTGCTGTGAACATGATTGCGGCCGAAACAGACGAGAACAACCTGAACGATGTGGCTCTTAAGCTGATGAAACTCTTTGAGAAGAACGGCGATACAATTACAGACGAATTCCCGATAGTTATCAACGACAACGGCTCATTTTCGTATACATATGAAAACGATATAAAGACATGGCTCGAAAGTCAGGATCTGAGCACCGATCTTACCGCTAAGGAGGCATTCAGTCAGCTTAGAGAAAAATACGGGATTGACAAAAGCCTTAGCGATTATGATGCTCAGACAGAACTTCAGAATACATACAGCGTTTATCCTCCTATTTCCGTAAAGGTGATGAAGTACACAAGTCAGCTTGAGCTTGAAAATTTCCTGGAGGGTTTTCACCTCAAAACGAATCTGAGCGCCGAGGACGCTTTTAATAAACTCAGAAAAAAATACAAAATAGATTCATCGCTTTCTGATGCTGATGCCAGAAAGATACTGATCGTAAGGAATGCACTCAAAAACCTCGGATATCAGAGCTATATGCCTGCCGAGATTGCGTCGAGCGTCTCTCAGAATACAGTAATTGAACTTGAGGAAAATGCAGACGAGTATCCTGGTGCTGAAGTTGACCGCAAAGCTGTAAGATATTATCCTAACGGCAGCGTGGCGAGTCACGTTATAGGATATCTCGGCAGTATAAATGAATCAGAAAAGCAGGACTATATCAAAAAGGGATACTCGAGCACCGACCTCATCGGGAAAGAAGGAATTGAAAAGTATTATGAATCCCTTCTCAAAGGCAAAGCTGGAACAAAGACTATCGAGGTAAATGCCGAAGGCCAGCAGGTTGACGAGATCAGTTCTACAGATCCAGAACCAGGCAAAGATGTAACACTTACGATAGATCTCAACCTGCAGGAGGTTGCAGAAAAGTCTCTCGAAAAGGCTATAAAAGCTATCAGGGGCGGAGGAGTATTCCAGAGCAAATACGGAAATTTTGCATACTCAAAAGCATATCCTAACTGCAACGCCGGAGCGGCTGTGGCTGTGGATGTCAAAACGGGACAGGTTCTGGCACTCGCGAGCTATCCGGGCTTCGATCCTAATCTGTTCGCAGAGGGAATTTCGTCAAAAGACTGGGATTCGCTTCAGAGCTCCAACCCGAGAGATCCGCTTTCGGCGAGGCCTCTTTACAATATTGCGACTATGACATCTGTTCAGCCTGGTTCTACATTTAAACCTATAACATGCCTGAGTGCGCTTAATGCAGGCTTCAGCCCTAACACATATCTTAACTGTGCAGGATACGTAAAGCTTGGCTCAAGGACGTTCGGCTGCTGGATATGGAACGAATATCACGGCGCTCACGGCGCTCTCAATATGAGAACAGCACTTGAGGTTTCATGCAACTACTTCATGTACGATCTCGGTTCAGGCAGGAATCTAGCTGCCGGCACGAAGCTTTCCGTCGATCATGACATAAGCGATGTGATGGAATATGCCAAGAAGCTTGGTCTCAACGAAAAGACAGGACTTGAGCTCAACGAGCAGATCGCAGGCGTTCCTAGCGAGGAGAGTAAAAATACGTCCATAAAATCGCAGCTTGGCTACTACCTCAAGGTAAATGCTTCCAAACTGTTCAACTCAGATGTTGCCGGTAATAAGAATAAGCTTAACAATGTAATTGATACAATCAAGACCTGGGTGGACAGCGACAACAGCACTATGACAAGGAAGGTAGTCATCAGTCAGCTCACTGATCTCGGCGTAAAGGACGATCAGGTCGATGATCTTGCGGACAAGATCAGATCAGATTATATAGGTCAGGGCAAGTGGACAACAGGCGACAAGCTGAATCTGTCAATAGGCCAGGGCGAAAACGCATATACTCCGGCTCAGATGGCAAGATACGTTGCATGCGTCGCTAATGGCGGAACATTGTATAAGCTGACTCTAACAAAGGAAGCAGAAGGACAGCAGCTTGAGGAAAACAAGGGCGTGACTGTCGATAATTCGAATTCAAATGCATGGGATGTAATACGGGATGGCATGCATCTCGTAGCTCAGGGCAGCAACGGTACAGCCAAGAAGATATTCGCGGGATTCCCATATAGTGTCGGTGCAAAAACAGGAACAGCCCAGAAATCGGGCAAAATTAACACTGAAGACGAAGTAAAGTACATTAAGGAACATCTTTCAGGAATTGCTCCCGGACTGACATTTGATCAGGTCGAGACCGAAATGAAAAGACTCATGAAAGAAGATCCTGACACATACAGCAGCGAAGCGATCGCCGTGAGAAGAGCAGTGATGAATCTCGCTGATGTAACTTCTGACGATATAGACAAGTACAAGAGCAGCTACAGCAACTTCTCATGGTTCGTTGCATACGGGCCTTCGGAGGATCCTCAGATCGCTGTTGCAGTACTTCTGTTCCAGGGCGGCGCAGGAGCATATTCAGGACCTGTCGCCCGTGAAATCATAGGGCAGTATCTTGATCTGCAGAAACAGTATGAACAGGGTAATTACGACCTGACAGGAGGCGCCGTTGATACGTCCTCTTCATCATCTGCAACGACGACTGCAGGAGGAAGCGATCCTGACGTATAAAAGATCTTTGTAATCTGTTTATCGGACTGATTAATTTTCATGACCGGAAGAGGAAAAGCAACATGAGTGTCACTTTGGCAGTAACATCTGGAAAAGGCGGAACAGGAAAGACTATGTTTTCTGTGAATCTCGCAGCATTGCTGGCTATGAATGAGAGCCGCGTGCTGATCATAGATCTTAACACAGGGCTTAGAAACGTCGACATCTGCCTCGGCATGGAAAACCAGGTCATTTATGATCTTTCCGATGTGGTCAGCGGGCTTTGTCCGCTGAGGCGCGCGATGATCAGGGACGACAGATTTGAGTGCCTTTATCTGATATCGGCATCACAGGATGTATCGAAAGCCAGAATAAGCGACAGCGACATAAAAAAAATCATAGATGATGTATCTTCGGATTTTGATTTCATAATAATCGATACTCCGCCTGCGCTTGGCTCAGACTGGCAGTCTGCAGTGATTTGTGCAGATATGGCTGTTGTGATGCTGACGCAGGAGCTCGCTTCGGTAAGAGATGCTGATTCAGTCGATTACAGACTTAAGAAACTGGGTGTCAAAAAACGCTGTGCAGTCATAAACAGACTCAAAAGTGAAAATTACGGCGGCGGTGAATCTTGCTTTCCTTCTCTGACAGAGATATTCAGCATGATTCACATGCCTGTTGCCGGAGGCATCGTAGAAGATAAGAACATTCACCTTTCCATGAATTCGGGTGTGCCGGTGGTATGCATGAAAGACAGCTATGTGATAGAAAACTTCAAGAGAATCTTTTTAAGGATGCTCGATGTGTACTATGGCTGAGTAGTGAAAAAATACAATTCAGCAGCTGCTGAGTGCAGAACAGCTGTTCTGTAAGTAAAACTGAAAACAATCAAAACAGGGCTGATCCGCTTTGCGGCGGAACAGCCCTGTTTTTGTGCGCAGTATGAAAACTCTGAAGACCATTTCAGATCTAATCAAAATAAATAACCTTACTTCTCGCTCCGATTCCGATAATTATCCCGAGAGATATGAGATTTGCAATAACAGATGTACCGCCGTAGCTGATAAACGGAAGCGTAATACCTGTTACAGGCATTATTCCCATCGTCATGCCGATATTCTCAAACACCTGGAAAAAGAACATAGCGCACAGTCCCGTTACAATCAGCATTCCATATTGGTCGCGTGCATTGCGGCTGATGCGGAATATTCTGTATATGAAGAGAGCATAAAGCGCTATCACTCCGAGACCACCCAGAAAACCAAGCTCTTCCCCGATAACAGAGAATATGAAATCCGATTTAGCTACAGGCAGATACTTAAGAGATTTCTGAGTTCCCTGAAAAAGCCCTTTGCCGGCGAATCCGCCGGAGCCGATGGCTACCTTTGAATTCCATACCTGGTAATTTCCGGCGAGCGACCTGTTGTTAGGATGGAGAAATGCATCTATACGCTCTTTCTGATGATCCTTCATGAAAAGATATGCAACTGGGATGCAAGCGATAAGTACTGCAATACATTTAGCGAAGAGCTTTCCATCGACGCCTGCGAAGAAGATCATCATGACCATCATGAAAAAGAGTACAAGCGCATTGCCCAGATCTTCTTTCCCTATAATGCCCAGCACCGGAAGCGCCCAGAGGACAGCCTTGATCAATCCCGTAAACCTGCCGAGCTCGTCTTTGTGCCTTTTCAGATATGATGCGTACCACAACGTAAACGTGATTTTAACGAATTCGCATGGCTGAAGTGTCGTAAAGCCGAGCGTTATCCAAGCTCTGGAACCGTACTGAGTAACTCCCAGAGGTGTGTATACGAGCAGCATGAAGGCGATTGAAAAGACGTACAGAAATTTATATATTCCTTCATATTGTGTGTAATCAATCGAGATCATGACTAGCAGAAGTACATATCCTATAATGTATGCAGCAGCCTGAACAATGACATCTCTCGTAATATTAAAGTGATCTGTGTATGATGTGCTGCCTACCATTACTATGCTGATAACTGCGAAAATCAGCGGCAGGAACAGCAGCACCTTGTCTGAATTGCGGAGCGGTTCTCTCAAACCGTAAATATCTGACACCCCCTTTTCTTGACAAGCAAGTAGAATCATTATAATATGAATAGGATATGTATATCAATATGAATAATTATTTTAAAGGCTTAATTTATTGATGATTCAAGTGTATGCCTTATTGATTTCAACTATATATTAGCACAGAAAAATAATTGTACAGTTTGTTATACAATAATTTCTTGCGGCGGAGAGCCGGCAAATATAAATAAACCAGGAGGTGGGTTACAAATAGATACAGGCAAGGTGCTGATACTTGGCGCAGCTGCAGCAGCTCTTCTGATAGGAATTCTGCTGGGCTATATTATACGCAAATCAGTAAGCGAAAAGACGATCGGATCGGCTGAGCAAAGGGCTCAGAATATCGTTTTAGACGCTGAAAACCAGGCTGAGACTATAAAAAAAGAGATAACTATTGAAGCAAAAGAAGAAGCGCACAAAATGCGCACTGAAGCTGAACGTGATGCCAGGGAGCGCAGAAACGAAGTCAACAGGCTCGAGAAGCGTTTCCTGGCAAAGGAAGAATCGATCGACAGAAAGCTCGAGAATCTTGAAAAAAAAGAAGACAGCCTGACCGGCAGAGAGAGAGCTCTTTCCAGCAGAGAAAGGGAATTCGAAGAATATGTGTCGGAAAGGAAAGAAGAGATGGACAAGTTCATCGACAGGCAGACGGAAGAACTGGAGAGAATATCGGGACTCACAAGCGATGAGGCAAGAGAAATACTCCTGTCAAATGTCGAAAAAGAAGTCCGTCATGATGCTTCCATAATGATCAAGGACATCGAGTCAAAAGCAAAGGAAGAAGCAGACAAAAAGGCAAAGGAGATCATCGTCGGCGCCATACAGAGATGTGCTGCTGATCAAGTTGCCGAGTCGACTGTTTCCGTCGTAAATCTTCCTAATGATGATATGAAGGGAAGGATAATCGGACGCGAGGGCAGAAATATCCGCGCGATCGAGACAGCTACAGGCGTTGATCTCATCATTGACGATACTCCTGAGGCAGTCATACTTTCATGCTTCGATCCTGTAAGAAGGGAGATTGCACGCATCACGCTCGAGAAGCTAATCGTCGACGGCCGTATTCATCCGGCGAGAATTGAAGAGACGGTAGCAAAGGCTGAACGCGAAGTCAACGCATCCATCAAGGAAGCGGGCGAACAGGCTACATTTGATGTAGGCATTCACAATCTGCATCCTGAACTCGTCAGACTGCTCGGACGCCTGAAGTACAGGACGAGCTATGGTCAGAACGTACTTCAGCATTCTGTAGAGGTTGCTCAGCTTTCAGGCCTGATGGCATCTGAGCTCGGCCTTGACACCAAGCTTGCCAAAAGGGCTGGACTGCTTCATGATATAGGCAAATCGGTCGATCATGAAGTTGAGGGCACTCACGTAGACATAGGCATAGACCTTCTCATAAAATATAAAGAGCCTGAAAATGTCATCGATGCGATGGCAGCTCACCACGGCGACTACGAGGCCAAGAGCCCGGAGGCCGTCCTGATAGCTGCAGCTGATGCTCTGTCTGCAGCCAGGCCTGGAGCACGCCGTGAGACTCTTGAGAATTACATTCAGAGGCTTCAGAAACTTGAGGAAATTGCTAACACGACGCCGGGCGTCGAGAAATCGTACGCTATACAGGCGGGTCGTGAAATCAGAGTTATTGCAAAACCTGATGAGAAATCTGACAATGAGATACCTCTGCTCGCCAGAGAGATCAGCAAGAAGATCGAGAGCGAGCTGCAGTACCCAGGCCAGATAAAAGTAAATGTCATCAGGGAGACTCGTGCAGTAGATTATGCCAAGTAATAATTAAAGATCCGCGGGCTGCCTCAAACGGGGCGGCCTTTTTCTATATAGATTACAAAAGTATATGACAAGGAGACAGTATGTTTGTATATCTCGACAACAGCTCGACGACAAAGCAGTCGAGTGACGTTACAGAGATCATGAGCAGGACGGCTGAAGAAACATTCGGAAATCCGTCTTCGCTTCACAGACTCGGAGTTGAGGCTGAAAAAGTTCTTAAAAAAGCCAGAAAAGATATGGCATCGGTAATCGGAGCTTCGCCTGATGAGATATTTTTCACATCAGGAGGAACTGAGTCAGACAACACCGCAATTTTCGGCGCAGCGGAGGCACTCAGGAGGGAAGGAACAAGGATAATTACACAGGAAACAGAGCATCCTGCAGTTCTGGAGTGCACTGATGAGCTTAAAAGGCGCGGCTTCGATGTCGTCAGAGTTCCTGTTGGCCGTGACGGTATAATAGATATGAATGCGTTTAAAAATGCGCTCAATGATGATACAATTCTCGTGTCGGTGATGCATGTGAACAATGAAACGGGAGCCGTTCAGCCTGTAAGAGAGATCGGAGCGCTTGTGAAGGATCAGGGAAAATCAATATTCCACTGCGATGCTGTTCAGAGTTTTGGAAAACTTCCAATTGACGTCAGGACTATGAATGTGGATTTGATTTCGGTAAGCGGTCACAAGATCCACGGTCCGCGCGGCACAGGATTTCTTTATGTAAAGAGAGGTGTTAACGTGCGTCCGCTGATAAGAGGCGGCGGTCAGGAGCGCGGATTTCGATCGGGTACCGAAAATCTTCCGGGCATTGCGGGTTTGGCGCATGCTGCGCTGTCCGCGGAGCGGTCGAGGGATGAAAATTTTTCACATGTAAAAAAGCTTAGCGAAAGACTTATTGAGGGCATAAGAGAGAATGTGCCTGATGTTCAGATAAACGGACCGGAGCGTGATGGAAATCCGGGAACAGAAAAATGGCTTCCTTATATAGTGAATGTTTCTCTGAAGGACACCAGGGGAGAAGTTATGCTCCACATGCTAGAGCAGAAAGGAATTTACGTTTCCACAGGATCAGCGTGTTCGTCGCATAAAAAGGGATTCAGCCACGTGCTGGAGGCTATGGGGACTGATGCTGTCATGTCTGAGGGAGCGTTGAGGTTCAGCCTTTCTTATGACAATACCGAAGAGGAGATGGATTATACAGTTGAGGTGCTGGCGGAAGCGGCCGCCGGCCACAGAAAGATGATGGCTCTCGCCCGCAGGATGGGCAGATAGAGCTGCTGCGGTGGTTTTATGGAAAATAATGAAAAGAAAAACACTTATATAGTAAGGACAGGCGAGGTCGCCTTAAAGGGCATGAACAAGCCGTATTTTGAGAAGGTGCTGCTTGGCAGGATAAAAAACGCACTTAAAGATTACAAAGGTGTCGAAGCATACAGACAGGAAGGGCTCATATTCGTTAAGACTCCGGCTGAATATCCGGACGAAGAAGTCGAACACACTATACTGAATGTATTTGGCGTGGCATCGCTCTCAAGCGCTGTCGAGACTGAATCCGACATGGAAAAGATAGGCGAAGCGGCTGCCGAATACATGAAGAAACTCATCAAGGTCAGGAATGTGAAGACGTTCAAGGTCGAGGCAAAAAGGGCTGACAAGTCGTTTCCTGTGCAGTCTCCTGAGATTGCTTCGAGGATAGGCGGTTATGTTTTAAAAGCAAACGACGGGATGATAAAGGTCGATGTGCACAATCCAGATTGTGTTCTATACGTAAATGTCAGGCACGGCCATTCGTATGTATTCGCTGACAAGATCAGAGGATTCGGTGGTCTTCCGCTTGGTACGAACGGCAGGGGACTTATACTGCTGTCAGGAGGCATAGACAGTCCTGTTGCGGCCTGGATGATGGCTAAGAGAGGCATGATGATCGAGGCGGTTCATTTCCATTCTTATCCTTATACGAGTGAGCGTGCGAGGGAAAAGGTATACGATCTGACAGGCATTCTCGCAGGATATTGTGGTACAATAAAAGTGCATTCGATCAACCTGCTTTCCATTCAGCAGGCGATAGGTGAGAAATGTGATGAAGACGAGATGACTATATTATCGAGGCGATTCATGATGATGCTGGCTGAGCGTGTAGCTGAGGAAAACAATTGTGACATGCTGATAACAGGCGAGAGCATCGGCCAGGTCGCCAGCCAGACTGTTCAGGGAATCGTCGCTACAGACAATGCTGTAGATATGCCTGTAATGCGCCCGCTCATCGCTATGGACAAAATCGATATTATAGACGCTGCAAAGAAGATTGGAACATACGAGACTTCAATAGAGCCGTATGAAGACTGCTGCACGGTGTTCCTGCCGAAGCATCCGGT
Organism: uncultured Eubacteriales bacterium; assembly: GCA_902796965.1. Classification (GTDB taxonomy): domain Bacteria; phylum Bacillota; class Clostridia; order Peptostreptococcales; family Anaerovoracaceae; genus RUG708. The sequence goes on from CADBRA010000012.1 coordinate 23,276, forward strand.
GACAAAGCCAAAGCTGTCCAAGATACTGGAGTCGGAATCTCATCTTGACGTGGAAGCGCTGATCGAAGAAGCCATGAAGACGATGGAAACAGTATCGATAGGTCCTGACAGGATCTGACGGTATTAAAGCTTTGCCGTGTGTGTCAGCTGCGGCATGTTGAGTATAAGGAGACTGGAGAAAATGAGCTTATTTGATCCTTGTGTTATCGGAGGGATAGAATCCCGGAACCATTTCGTCAGATCTGCGACATGGAGGGGAACAGGCGACGATGACGGACATCCTACAGAAAAGACAAAGCAGATTCTGTGCGATCTCGCGGATGGAGACGTCGGAGTGATAATCACATCATTTGCGTGTGTAGATAATTATGAAAAGTCGCTTCATAATATGCTCGGAATTTACGATGACAGCTTTATTCCTGAGTATAAAGAGATAGTAGATGCGGTTCACGCGCGCGGAGGAAAGATTGTGATGCAGATTGCCCACGGATCTTCGCAGTCGCAGGAGCATCCGGAGACTGCCAGGATATTGGGCCCGTCTCCTGTAAAAGATCTTAACACGCGCATAATCCCTCAGGAAATGAATTACGACGATATTGCGGCAGTCGTAAAATTGTTTGTTTCGGCAGCAGTCAGAGTTAAAAAAGCTGGTTTTGACGGAGTGCAGCTCCATTGCGCCCATGGATATCTGCTTTCCAGATTCATCTCACCGTTCTATAACAGAAGGTTGGATGAGTTTGGCGGAACTATGAAGAATCAGGTCAGGATAATAGAAGCGATACTCATGAGCATCAAGGCCATTCTCGGTGATGATTATCCCGTATGGATAAAGATGAATTCTGTCGACGAATTGCCGAAGGGCTGCGAAAATGGACTGACTGTTGATCAGTTTGTAAAGATGGGAAAGATTCTCGCAAAAAAAGGCATTGACTGCTTTGAAGTCAGCGGTCTCGGATGGAACAATCACGACCAGTTCAAGGAGAGAGCGTATTACCTCGAGGGTGCGAGAGCGCTTGCTTTTGAAATCGACAAGGACGTCATCCTGACAGGCGGCATGCGTGAATATGACATGATGAAAAAAATAGATCAGAATCAGGGTGTACACTTTTTCGGGTTCTCACGCCCTCTGATTAAAGATCCTTATTTTATAAAGAAACTTGAAGCAGAGGCATAGTTGCGCGTCCGGTGTCTGAACTGAGTCTTACAAATCCTGAATGTCAACTAAGCAATAATAAAAATTCATAGTACAATGAAAAAGTATTTTACAAACATGCTATTTGTGATATAATACTTGCTGTTAATGATTAATTGCAATAAACGTTGCCGACTTTGAGAAACGGGACGTTTTGAATAAATCCCGTCAGGGCGCAAAGGAGGTGTCTCGATTGTCCAGAAAATGCGAAATCTGCGGAAAGGGCCAGACTTCCGGTAACATGGTCAGCCATTCCAACATCCACAGCAAGAGAAAGTGGAACGCTAACATTCAGAGTGTCAGAGTTAATGACAATGGTACAGTAAGAAGGATGAATGTCTGCACTCGCTGCATCAAGTCAGGCAAAGTGACAAGAGCTCTCTAATTCCGGAAATATTCAAGGCGTCAGGCATGCGTTTGCCGGACGTCTTTTTTTATGAAACAAACAGGGATAAATTTAATCGGGGCTGCTGGCCAGCGCTTTTTACAATGTGCTGAATAGCTGACTGCGGCGTTTTTCTGCGCCGTTAAAGTGCAGAAGAATGAAAAAGAGTATGTACCGTCAGGACGGTGATTACAATTACAGGGTCAGATGATTTTTATATGCATTGCCTGCTGCTGTGATAATTTTTCCGGCCCTGCATTACATAATCCCTCTGCAGCGGAGGAAATGATTAAAAGCTGCCGATAATAATAAATAATGAAAAAGAATTTATCTGAAATAAAGGGAGTGCTTCACGGATGGACGGCTCAGTCGGCAAAGTGGTATGACGATGCGTCAGAATACACAGGCTATCATGAAAAGCTGGCGGAATACTTTCTGAAATATCTGAAGCACGAGTACAGCTGCTTTGAAATAGCGTGCGGTACGGGAAATATGGCACGCGCGCTTGCGCCTCATGTAGCATCATATGTTGCATGCGACAGAGACCCTGCCGCTTGTGATTTCTTCATAAAAAAGCTATCGCATGACGGTGAGTCTGATATAAAAGTCATATGCGGCGACTGGAAAGAAGCGCTCGGAAATGACAAGTATGATGTCATAACTACGAGCTTTTTCGGAGCGGAAACCGATGACTGGGAGATAATAAAAAATGCTGCCCGCCATTTATTCATAGCTGTCGTCCCCAGAGAAAGAAACACCGGTGAGGGCAATGGCATCAGCAGCCGGCACAGCAGCAGAATCGAGTCGTTTGAGCAGATGAAGGCGTTCTTTGAGGATGGCGGATATCGTTTTGATGCTGTTCCGCTCGCTCTGGAGTTCGGCCAGCCGATATTGTGCACTGAAGAAGCCATTGAATATATAAAATATTACTACAGGCTGGACGATGAAGATGCTGTCAGGTTCCTGAATATGAAATTCATGAGAGAAGAGGACGGGATGCTTTACTTCCCTAAGACAAAGAAGGCAGGAATTATTGCAGTCCTCACCGACGACGCGATGTGACATGAACATGACAGGAGCAAGTCTTCGTATCTGTTGTATGAAATGAAAAAATATAAAGCTGTGTCTCAAGACACAGCTTTATATTTTATATATAATAATGTAATATAGTAGATTGAAATGAAATTATCAGGGTCAGCCGCACTTCCCTCAATGCTTCAGATACCGGGATATATGGCAGTGATTAAAAAAGATTACGGCGGAAATCTATATGATTAAGCCAAAACGAATCGGCAAAGTTCCGCCCATACGCGTAAGAATTAAAGCATAAATGGAGATTTACTATATTCCCTGTTTAAACGAAGACATTTACCGCTGATATGTCTGCCGGGTTGCATGGTAATGAAGGTTCTCATGCAAATAGAATTACACTTATATATCAAAAGTCTGAACATGATGTACGATTATGAGCAGCACTTGTCAATGAGAATCACATTGAGCTTGTTAATGGGAATAGTCAGCTTGTCTGACAAAAATGATTAAAAGATCGTAACAGTTGAGTATGTGTTAAGCCTGCATATTTGAAACCCGTCTGAGTATACCCGCACAGCAGTATCATATATACTGTTAAGGAAGATATGTTCTGTCGTGCGGCATGCAATAGCATCCCAGCAGCATGCACTGCATCCTGACATAAGCGAACTGTCAGGCCGTTATTCAGCGGCAGGCGGCAGGAGTTCACTGCTTCCGGACAAAGGAAATGCCAACTGTGAGAAGGAGATTAATATTGCAGAACAACGATTCAGTTTCAAACATCAGAAGAATCGAAATCACAGATGCAGCTCTGTTATCAGATGTATTTGGCGATAATGACGCAAATGTAGAGCTGCTGAAGAAAAAAATGAACGTCAACGTCGTGCTAAGAGGAGACGACGTCATCGTCAGCGGAGCTGACGCGGACATGGCCGAAAGCGCTCTGCGCGACATGGCATGGCTTGTGGGCAGAGGAGATACGCTCAACGAGCTGAGAACTGAAGAAATAGTTAGTCTTAACATGTCAGGGCAGACTCTCAGAAAATCAGATATTAAAAACGAGATAATCTGCTTTACCAACAAAGGTAAACCCGTCAGACCAAAGACCAGGACGCAGGCAGCTTATGTCGCTTCTATTGCAGACAACGATGTCTCGTTCGGAATCGGCCCTGCCGGGACGGGAAAGACATATCTTTCCGTCGCAATGGCAGTAAAGTCTTTCAAAAACCGCGATGTCGAGAAGATAGTTCTCACGAGACCGGCTGTGGAAGCCGGCGAGAGTCTCGGGTTCCTGCCGGGAGATATGGAGGAGAAGGTAAATCCGTATCTGAGACCTCTTTACGATGCTCTCTATGACATATTCGGCAGAGATACTGTGGCGAGACTCAGAGACCGCGAGACTATAGAGATCATCCCGCTGGCCTACATGAGAGGCAGAACACTCGACAATTCATTTATAATTTTGGACGAGGCGCAGAATGCCACAAAAGAGCAGATGAAGATGTTCCTGACCAGGCTCGGATTCGGTTCAAAGGCAGTGATCACCGGCGATGTCACGCAGATAGATCTGCCAAAAAAACGCATGTCCGGACTCGTGGATGCTGAAAACGTTCTCAACGGAGTTGAAGGAATAGGATTCACGTTTTTCGATGACAGGGATGTTGTCAGACATCCGCTCGTCAGGAAGATAATAAGCGCATACGAAAATGCCGGAGAATAAGATGTATGAACATAATAATAGATGAAAACTCGCATGTCAGCCGCAAAATTCAGGGATTTCTCCTGACAGCGGCCGAAAGGTGCGTGACTGATGAAGGTATTGATCCGTCGCTCGTCGAGATCAGCCTTACGATAGTCTCTGAAGGAGATATACGCGAACTCAACAGATTGTACAGAGACACGGACCGTGTAACTGATGTTCTTTCATTTCCGCAGTACGATGATCTGACGGAGATTGATAATGATGAAGTGATAGCACTCGGCGATGTAGTTATATGTGACGCTGTGGCACATAAGCAGGCCAGAGAGTACGGCCACTCGTACGAACGCGAGTTTGTTTATCTCTTTGTCCACAGTGTGCTGCATCTGCTGGGTTACGATCATATGACCGAAGAGGATAAACGCGGGATGCGAGCCGAAGAAGAAAAAGTCATGGAGTATATCGGCCTCACGAGAGGCTTCACTCTGGCATATGACGGCAGTGAGAGCGCTGTCGATGATGATAGCGGCGATGCAGGTGTAAATGATGAATATGAAGAAGGCGGAAAATCCTGGTACAGCGAGCAGGACGGCGATGTTTACAGCGAGCTGATGCGCAGGGCCGAAGCTGTATCGCAGAAGGCATATGCTCCGTATTCCGGATTTCACGTGGGAGCAGCTCTGCTGTGCAGCGACGGGAGCATATATACCGGTGTGAATGTAGAAAACGCTTCGTATGGTGCTGCCCTGTGCGCGGAGCGCTCGGCGGTGGCATCTGCCGTTTCGGACGGAAACAGGAAATTCAATGCGATCGCGGTATTTTCTCCTGACGGAAATGCCATCCCGTGCGGTATCTGCAGACAGGTTCTGCTCGAGTTTGGCAGCGATATAGATGTTGTACTGAAAGATGATGACGGCAGCCTGCGTGTGACGGAGATCAGCAGACTGCTGCCGGAGGGTTTTGCTTTATGAGATCAGGATTTGTCGGAATTATTGGTAGACCTAATGTGGGTAAGTCGACGCTGCTCAATTCTATAATAGGAGAGAAGGTAGCTATTACCTCGAGCAAGGCGCAGACTACGAGAAATGCGATCAGAGGCATATATAACGAAGAAGGCCTTCAAATCGTATTTATAGATACGCCTGGCATACACAAGCCTAAGAATGCGCTGGGAAAGTATCTTACAGATACTGCAATTTCAACACTTAAACAGGTCGACGTTATTCTTCTGATCGTCGATGAAAAGCTGTCGGGAGGTCCGGGAGACAAATATATTCTCGATCTGCTGAAGCAGGTTAAAAATACCCCTGAAATTCTTGTGATAAATAAAATAGACAAGATAGCCCCTGATGAATATCTCGAGATATACAATGAATATGATGCTGAGGGCGTGTTCGATCATATAGTCGGAACGAGCGCGCTGAATGATCAGAACACTGACGTGGTCATAGACATGATCAAACCTTATATAAATGAAGGACCTCAATATTTTCCGCCTGATCTTTATACTGATAATCCAATGAAATTTCTCGTTTCTGAGATCATCAGGGAAAAAGCCCTTATGTACCTCAACGATGAGGTTCCGCACGGCATAGCAGTTGAGATAGAGCGCTACATCGAAAAAGACAATGTCACGGAAATTGACGCTACAATATACTGTGAGAAAAAGTCGCACAAAGGCATAATAATAGGAGCGGGCGGCAGAAAGCTCAAAGGCATAGGAAAAGCCGCAAGACTTGAGATAGAACCGCTCGTCGGCACGAAAATCTTTCTGCAGCTCTGGGTCAAGGTAAAGGAAAACTGGCGTGAGAGCGATATCATGGTCAGCAATTTCGGATATAAAAAGGATAATGACTGATAATGGTTACCGAGACGGACGGCATTATCCTGAGGCAGACAAAGATAGCGCGTGACAGGAAGATGATCGTGCTGTTTACGAGGAAGTTCGGTAAGATAAGTGCCGGCACAGGCATAAGGCAGTCGGGAAAGAAATCATCGCTGCCGCTCAGGCCTTTCACTCACGGCAGATATGAGATCTATACCGGGAGAAATTCATATAACATAGATGCGGCGGAGACGATAGAGAGTTTTTTCAGTATAGGTGAAGATATCGACAGATTTTTCTGCGCTTCCTGTGCGCTCGAATTCACGGATAAGGTTCTGGCTGAATCGATGCCGGCTGAACCAGTTCTGGATACACTCATCAGTTTTCTCAGGATCCTGTCAAACAGGAAAAAAAAGATGAGATCGTTCCTTATAATGTATGAGTGGAAGATACTTTATATGACAGGGTACGGTCCCGTGACAGACAGGTGTGCGTCATGCGGCAGAGAGGATGAACCTGCGGGATTCAGCATTGCAGACGGCGGAACTGTCTGCCGCAGCTGTGTGGATTCGGGCCGAATCAATATGCGATTGCTTTATAGTATTAAATTTGATATAATTCAAATATTAAAATTTATTGGATTAAACAATATCGATTCGTTCGCGAATCTGGCTTTTGGCCCTGAGACGGAGGATTATCTTGACAGAATTCTTCATGAATACGTTTCATATCATCTCGATATCAGGGGTTTGAAAAGCGAATCATATCTATCGCTTGATTGATTTTCTTAAAAGGACGGCAGTATTATGGAATTAAGTCTTGAAAAAATTGAGCTTGTAAAAGACAGAACAGGCGTCAGCTACAGAGAGGCTAAAGATGCGCTTATCAAAGCCGACGGAAGTGTTGTAGACGCTATTATTCTCCTCGAGGACGAAATTGATATCTCGCCCAAGACGGCTGCCGCAGTTACGGCGTCCGATATTGTTTCAAAGATAGGAGAACTGGTTCATAAAGGAAATGTTGAGAGAATAGTCGTCAAGAAAGATGATGACACTATCCTGAACATACCTGTCAGTGCGGGAATTATCGGAACGTTTATCCTGCCTGAAGCAGCTGTTATTTCAACGATTGCAGCTCTTGGAGCAAAGTGCAGCATCAGTATTGTGGACGGCGAGGGAAGCGAGATCGATATCATTAAAAAGGTTTCAGACGGCATAAGCAGCGTCAGAGAAAATTACTCAGGCGTAGCTGATGAGGTGTCTGAAAAAGGAAGCAGTGCTTTCTCAAAGATCCGCGAAAAGGCCGACAGTGTGATTTCAAAGATCGTTCCGTCTGAAGACGATGAAATGGAAGACGACTATTTCAATTTCGACGACGAATATCCTGACGTCGACGAAGAGATTTCAGATGAATCTGAAGAAAACATACAAACAGCTGAGGAAGAGCCGGCTGATACAGAAGTAAAAACAGCAGCAGAAGGGGAAGCCGAAGTAAAAAAGGCAGCCCAGGAAGCTTCAGATGCTGTTGATGAAGCGGAAGAAGCTGTTCGCAGTGCTGAGGATGTCTCTGATTCATCTGCGGCACTCGACGAAGCGGGAGAGAAGTTCGAAAGCACTATCAACAGCTACAGAGAAAAGAAAGACAAATTCTTTTAACTAACGGTAATGATTTTATGCAGGGCAGCATGATGAGCAATCAAGCTGTCCTGCGGGGCGTATGGAGGCATTTTCGACGTATCAGCCCCAAAAAAAGAAATATTAAATATCAATAATCTGCAGGAGAAATGTTAACTATGAGTAATAAAGTTCAGCACAGAGAATTTACGATGGACAAGCTTGTATCGCTTGCGAAATCGAGAGGATTCGTTTTCCCGGGTTCGGAAATCTACGGCGGTCTCGCCAACACATGGGATTACGGTCCTGTGGGAGTTGAACTGAAAAACAACGTAAAAAAACTGTGGCGCACAAGATTTATACAGCAGTGCAAATATAACGTCGGACTCGACGCGGCTATACTTATGAATCCGAAAACTTGGGAAGCATCAGGTCACGTCGGCAATTTTAACGATCCTCAGATTGACTGCAAAGTATGCCACGACAGATTCAGAGCTGACAAGCTCATCGAAGACTACTTTGACAGACACGGTGAAGAGGGAATTGCTGATGGATGGTCAAACGAAAAGATGGAGACATTCATCAAGGAGCACGGCATAAAGTGTCCTACGTGCGGAAGCACTGATTTCACTCCTGTAAGACAGTTTAACCTGATGTTCAAGACACAGCAGGGCGTTACGGAAGGCGGAACATCAGACATTTATCTCAGGCCTGAAACGGCTCAGGGCATATTTGTCAATTTCAAGAATGTTCAGAGAACAACAAGAAAGAAGCTTCCGTTCGGCATTGCTCAGATCGGAAAAGCATTCAGAAACGAGATTACACCGGGCAACTTCACATTCAGAACAAGAGAGTTCGAGCAGATGGAGCTTGAATTCTTCTGTAAGCCCGGCGAAGATCTCGAATGGTTTGAATTCTGGCGCGGCTACTGCTGGCAGTTCCTCAAGGATCTCGGCATGTCAGACGAACATATCAGACTCAGAGATCACGAAAAAGAGGAGCTCTCGCATTACAGCAGAGCTACTACAGATATAGAATACCTGTTCCCGTTCGGCTGGGGAGAACTGTGGGGCATAGCTGACCGTACGGACTACGATCTCAGCAGACATCAGGAATACTCAGGTCAGGACATGACTTATCAGGATCCTGTAACAAATGAAAAGTTCGTTCCGTACTGCATAGAACCTTCGCTCGGAGCAGACAGAGTTACGCTTGCGTTCCTTGCTGAAGCTTACGACGAAGAAACCGTCGTTAATAAGGGTAAAGAAGACACGAGAACTGTTCTTCACTTCCACCCGGCTCTCGCTCCTTACAAGGCAGCTGTTCTTCCGCTTACAAAGAAGCAGGCCGAACATGCTGAAAAGCTCTCAGAAGATCTGTCAAAATACTTCATGGTTGATTATGATCTTCCGGGAAGTATAGGAAAGAGATACAGAAGGCAGGACGAAATCGGGACTCCTTACTGTGTGACTGTAGATCCTGACACGGCAGATGATGGCTGCGTCACTATCAGAGACAGAGACACGATGGAGCAGATAAGGATTCCTGAAGAGCAGGTAAAGGACTACATCCTCGAAAAGATCGCTTTTTAGTCAGACGATCTTCTGAAAGCAGGATATATTTTTCCGGTTCAGATTTTTCTGCGGATTTCGCGCGCTCCGCGCGCACGGTGCGGACGGAGTCCGCGCAAAAATTCTGTGTTTTCTGCATCCGGAATTGATATATTTATATAATTATTGGTATTTAATGAGGTATTGATTATCATGAAGAAGTTTAAAAAAGTTCTTGTTGCCAACAGAGGCGAGATTGCAATACGTATCATGCGTGCCTGCAAAGAGCTCGGCATCCGCACTGTTGCGATCTATTCAGAAGAAGACAAGAATGCTCTTTTCAGAACCAAGGCTGATGAGGCTTACAAGATAGGTGTAGGAAAAAGCCCGGTCGACGTTTATCTCGGCATCGATGAGATTATCGACCTTGCAAAGGCAAAGGGATGCGATGCTATACATCCAGGATACGGATTTCTGGCTGAAAACTCGGAGTTTGCAAAGCAGTGTGAAGCAAACGGCATCGAATTCATAGGACCTACCGGCGACATGATGGACAAGCTCGGCGACAAGATTCAGTCGAAGATTCTCGCCAACAGTGTCGGCGTTCAGACTATTCCGGGCGTCAAAGAAGCAATCAAGTCAAACGAAGACGCTGTAAAGTTCGCTGAATACTGCGGCTATCCTGTAATGATCAAGGCTGCAGCAGGCGGCGGCGGACGCGGTATGCGTGTTGTCAGAGATCCTAAGGACCTCATTCCTGAATTCAACAGCGCTCAGAGTGAGTCGCTCAAGGCTTTTGGTTCTGATGAGATCTTTATCGAAAAATATGTTGAGGATCCTAAGCATATCGAGGTTCAGGTTCTCGGAGACAAATACGGCAATCTCGTTCATATGTATGAAAGAGACTGCTCTATACAGAGACGTCATCAGAAAGTAATAGAATTCACTCCTGCGCAGACTATCTCTGAAAAGCTCAGACAGGAGATCTGCAACGATGCGCTGAAGATTGCACAGGCTGTAAATTACAGAAGTGCCGGCACAGTAGAGTTCCTCGTTGATAAAAACGAAAATCATTACTTCATTGAGATGAACCCTAGAATTCAGGTAGAACATACTGTAACTGAGCTTGTAACTGAGATAGACATCGTTCAGTCGCAGATACTTATCGCAGAGGGATACGCTCTGAATTCACCTGAAATTAATATACCTAATCAGGATGCAGTACAGCCGAGAGGTGCTGCAATCCAGTGCAGAATCACTACTGAGGATCCTGCAAACCAGTTCGCTCCTGACACGGGAAAGATCGACTTCTATGCGACAGGTTCGGGCAACGGCGTAAGACTCGATGGCGGCAACGGCTTCACAGGTGCTGTCATAACTCCATACTACGACAGTCTGCTCGTAAAGATCACATGCTATGGCAGAGACTTCAAGTCGACAGTTCACAAGTCGATCAGAGCTCTCAACGAGCTTACGATCAGAGGAGTCAAGACAAACAGGAATTTCCTGCTCAACGTACTCAATCATCCTCAGTTCTTAGAAGGATCATGCACGACTAATTTCATCGCTGATAATCCTCAGCTCCTTAACGTGGACATGACTAATACAGATGACGACGAAGTCAGAGTCCTCAAGTTCTTGGGAAACAAGGCTGTCAACGAAGTCAAATGGGACAAGCCTCCTGCAAATATGCCGGAGATTCCTGACGTTGATGCTTCTGTCATTCCGACGCTCAGAGGAACAAAGCAGATATTCGACGAGAGAGGCCCTGAAGGTCTTTCCAAGTGGGTTCTCGAACAGAAGCAGCTTCTCTTCACAGATACAACTATGAGAGATGCTCAGCAGTCGCTCATGGCTACGCGCATGCGTACAATCGATCTCGAGAGAATCGCTGATGCTACTGCTGTTTACGGCAAAGACCTCTTCTCACTTGAGATGTGGGGCGGAGCTACGTTTGACACATGCCTCAGATTCCTCAAGGAAGATCCGTGGGAAAGACTCGAGCTTCTCAGAAGACGTATTCCTAACATATTAATGCAGATGCTCCTCAGAGGATCAAACGCAGTAGGATACAAGAGCTATCCTGACAACGTTCTTAAGCAGTTCATCAAGGAGTCTGCAAAGGGCGGAATCGACGTATTCAGGATATTCGATTCGCTCAACTGGATAGAGAGCATGCGCCTGCCTATCGATGAGGTAAGAAGTCAGGGCAAGATCGCGGAAGCCACTATGTGCTATACTGGCGACATCCTCGATCCGACGAGAGAGAAATACAACCTCAACTATTACATTAAAAAGGCAAAAGAACTCGAGAAGGCTGGTGCGAATATCATAGCGATCAAGGACATGTCTTCATTGCTCAAGCCTATGGCGGCATACAAGCTGATCAAGGAACTCAAGCAGGAAGTCGGTGTTCCTATCCATCTTCACACTCACGATACCTCAGGCAACGGTGGTGCTACTCTCATGACAGCTTCGATGGCCGGTGTCGATATCGTAGATGCAGCATTCGACTCGATGGCTGGTCTCACATCACAGCCGCCTCTTAACTCTACAGTTGCTGCACTCGAACACACAGACAGAGCTACAGGCATGAACATCGACGAACTTCAGACCATTGCAAATTACTGGAGCGGCGTAAGACCTGTATATGCTCAGTTCGAATCCGAACTCAAAAACGGATCTGCTGAGATCTATAAGTACGAGATGCCTGGCGGACAGTATTCAAACTTCAGAGCTCAGGTAAACAGCTTTGGCCTTGGTCACAAGTTCCAGGAAGTAAAGGAAATGTACCGTCAGGTAAACCTGATGCTTGGAGATATCATAAAGGTAACTCCTTCTTCGAAGGTTGTTGGCGATATGGCCATCTTCATGGTACAGAACGGTCTGACTCCTCAGAACATATACGAAAAGGGACAGGGCATGGACTTCCCTGATTCGGTCGTTTCATACTTCGAGGGCATGATGGGACAGCCTGAGGGAGGTTTCCCGGAGAAACTCAGGGAACTCGTGCTCAAGGGCAAGCCTCATATCGACGTAAGGCCAGGAACCCTGCTTCAGCCTGAAGACTTCGATGCGGTTAAGAAGCACCTGCACGAAAAATTTGGAATTGAGCCTACAGAACAGGATCTTGCATCATACAACATGTATCCTAAGGTTTTCGAAGATTATCTCACTTCACTTAAAAAAGAAGGCAGCTTCAGATACATGGATTCCGATGTGTTCTTCCACGGAATCAAACTCGGAGAAACTGTTGAAATCGAGCTCAACGAAGGAAAGACTCTCGTTGTCAAGTTTGTGGATGTTTCAAATCCTGACGAGAATGGCAACAGACAGCTTACTTACCAGGTCAACGGCCTCATGAGAACGATTTCGATCAAGGACAAGCAGGCTATGACTTCTGTCCAGAACGTTTCGATTGTCATGGCTGACGAAGATGACGAGCATGATGTCGGAGCAAATATCCCTGGCAATATCGTCAAGGTTGTCGCTAAGGAAGGCGATGAAGTAGCAAAGGGTGATCCTATCGCTGTAATCGAGGCGATGAAGATGGAGACGAAGATCATCGCAACTATGGACGGAATTGTAGATAAGATCTACATTTCACAGGGCGATCAGGTCAAGTCAGGTCAGCTCGTAGCTAAGCTCAGAGAAAAAGAAGAAGCTTAAACAGAGGAAATCTCGGACTGGAAACAGGACGAAAATAATATACAGTATGAAGCCATGACAAAGTACAACTGTGTACTGCGGCAGACAGCTGATATTTATCAGGGGCTGCTCCGGAAGTACGGGGCAGCCTTTTTTCAATACAGCTGATAACAGGAGTAAACAGCAAAATGATAATAATATTAAAAGAGGACGCAAATGCGGAAAAAGTCGCGCTGCTCAAGGGCAAACTCAGATCTCTCGGATTCGATATACACGAATCGCAGGGACAGAGACAAAGACTGCTTGGACTCGTAGGCGACACGTCGATACTCGAACCTGATGATCTCATGGCAAACGATGTAGTAGCCGATGTCAAGAGAGTGCAGGAGCCGTATAAAAAGGCAAACCGCAAGATGCATCCTGAGGACACAGTCCTCGACATAGGCGGTCATAAAATCGGAGGCGGTCATTTTCAAGTTATCGCCGGACCGTGCTCAATAGAGACAAAAGAACAGATCACAGAGGTGGCACAAGACGTAAAAAATAGCGGAGCGCATCTGCTCAGAGGAGGAGCATTCAAGCCTCGCACATCACCTTACTCATTCCAGGGACTTGCAAACAACGGCCTCAAACTGCTGCTCAGCGCAAAAGAAGCCACGGGCCTTCCTGTCGTCACTGAAATAATGACACCTGAGCATCTTCTTCTGTTCGATGATGTGGATATAGTTCAGGTCGGAGCGAGAAATATGCAGAATTTCCAGCTGCTTAAAGCTCTCGGCAAGACACATAAGACAGTGCTCCTCAAGAGAGGCCTTGCGAACACTCTTGAAGAACTTGTCATGAGCGCCGAGTATATCATGGCCGGCGGCAATGAAAATGTAATTCTCTGTGAGAGAGGCATCAGGACATTTGAGACCTCTATGAGAAACACACTTGATATATCTGCGATTCCAATGCTCAAGAGCATGACACATCTGCCTGTTATCGTAGATCCGAGCCATGCGGCGGGCATAAGATGGATGGTACCGTCACTTGCAAAGGCGGCAGTAGCAGCTGGCGCTGACGGACTCATGATAGAAGTTCACAACGATCCTGAAAATGCCCTCTGCGACGGACCTCAGTCTCTGACACCTGAGCAGTTCGACAAGCTCATGGCGGAACTCCGCCCTGAAGTAGAATTTTTCGGAAAGACAATGGATTAAGGAGAAAAAATGGGAGCATCAATTCACATAAATGCCGAAGTTGGCGATATTGCAGAAACGATTTTACTGCCGGGAGATCCCCTTAGGGCAAAATACATTGCTGAAAATTTCATGGAAGATGCAGTCTGCTTCAATCAAATACGCGGAAATTTCGGATATACGGGCACATATAAAGGAAAGAGAGTTTCAGTCATGGGAACGGGCATGGGCATGCCATCAATCTCAATATATGCGCACGAGCTTATAACCGTTTATGGCTGCAAAAATCTTATCAGAATCGGTTCGGCAGGATCATATCAGGCAGATGTGCATACGAGAGATCTTGTGATGGCAGTGGCATCATCGACGGATTCAAACTTCGAGTATACATTCCACCTGCCGGGACATTTCTCTCCGTGTGCTGATTTTGATCTGATGGTGGCAGCAAAGACATCCGCAATTCAGCAGGGAATAAACTTGAAGGCAGGGAATGTGGCATCAGTAGACGTATTCTATGACGATGATCCTGATACTTGGAAGAGCTGGGCAAAGATGGGCGTTCTCGCTGTCGAAATGGAATCGGCTGCTCTATATATGAACGCAGCTCGTTACGGAGCAAAAGCCCTTGCGCTCGTGACCATAAGCGATAATTTCGTGACAGGTGAGAAGCTTTCTCCTGAAGACCGCGAAAAATCATTTACTGATATGATCTCTGTCTCACTCGGAATGCTGAAATACATTTAATAATCAGGGAAATCTCGTATGGAAATATATGTGCCGCAATCACAGGCAGCGCACAGCTCCTGATGCGGCGCATGCCGTATGCTCCCAGGCGGACAGATTTTTCTCTTGAATACAATGGAACACTCTTGCGAATGCGGCAGATCGACCGCTCCGCGGACGCTTTGCATGTGGTATATGAAAAATGTTCATACATTAAAATGCAGAAGAACGCCGCTATTCACAAAATTTTCCGTCTGTGTGCGGGAACAGATTCTTCATTTCTGCCGTTTCTGCGGCGGAATGAAATATTAAAAGATGGTATTGGAAAGGTACGTCATAATATGGATGAAAGAATAAAAAAATTCGCTTCTATGATCGTGAATTACAGCTGTGAAGTGAAGCCTGGCGAAAATGTGCTGATTGAAGAAGTCGGCTCGGACGCCAAACCTCTCATTCAGCAGCTCATAAGAGAGGTATACAAGGCAGGAGGAAAACCATACCTTGGTCTTGGAGACGGTGCGCTCAACCGCGAGATAATCAAGAACTGTTCAGAGGAACAGCTCGAATTCATGAGAGATTACAAGATGGCACAGATGAAAGGCATGGATGCATATATCGCAGTCCGTGCCTCAGAAAATACGTCCGAGCTTTCTGACATAGATCCTGAAAAGCTCAGCCTTTACAGCAGGATCCTAAGACCTGTCATAGATGAGCGCGTAGATAATACTAAGTGGGCTATCATGAGATATCCTAATCCGTCGATGGCGCAGCTCGCAGGAACGAGCACAGAAGCTTTCGAGGATTTTTACTTCGATGTCTGCACGCTTGATTACGCAAAAATGTCGAAGGCTATGGATCCGCTCGTGTATCTTATGAACAATACTGACAGGGTACATATCATTGCTCCGGGCACTGATCTCACATTCTCGATAAAAGGTATACCTGCGGTAAAGTGCGACGGAAAATATAACATTCCTGACGGTGAAGTGTACACTGCGCCGGTTAAAGAATCGATGAACGGAGTCATAAGCTATAACACATTCTCTGAACAGCAGGGATTCACATTTCAGGATATAAGATTTGAGATCAAGAATGGAAAAATCATTAATGCGTCATCAAATGACACGGAGCGCATAAACAAGATCCTCGATACAGATGAAGGAGCACGCTACTTCGGAGAATTTTCATTCGGACTCAACCCTTATATACTTCATCCTATGAAAGACACGCTTTTCGATGAAAAGATCACCGGGAGCATCCATCTCACACCTGGAGCATCTTATGAGGATGCTCCGAATGGAAACAAATCAGCTGTTCACTGGGATCTTGTTCTCATCCAGCGCGAAGATTACGGCGGAGGTGAGATTTGGTTCGATGATGTTCTGGTTAGAAAGGACGGCCGCTTTGTCCTTCCAGAACTCGATGGTCTAAATCCGGAAAATCTTAAATAGATGAAAATAGATAAAAACGACTGGCTCATGCGGACAAAGCTTCTTGCCGGAGAAGAAGCCGTAGAGAGAATCCGCACTTCGGAGATCGCAGTTTTCGGACTTGGCGGAGTCGGCTCCTATGCATGTGAAGCGGTATGCAGAGCAGGAACCGGCAGAATATTCATCTGCGACGATGATACGGTCGATGTAACCAACATAAACAGGCAGCTCATAGCAGATACAACTACAGTTGGAATGCGCAAAGTCGACGTCGAAGCGGAACGGATCATGAGAATAAATCCCGATTCTGTTATAATAAAAGAGTACCGGAGATTTGATGAGACAACAGCAGGCAGTTTTCCCTTTGGGGAATTCGATTATGTTATAGATGCTATCGATTCGATAGATTCCAAACTTCTGCTCATAAAGACCGCTCACGAAGCAGGTGTACCAATAATAAGCGCCATGGGCGGCGGCAGCAAGCTTGATCCTTCGCAGCTTGAGTATGCCGATATTGCCGACACTTCTTATGACCCGCTTGCAAGATCTGTTAGACAGAAGCTCAGAAAGATAGGTATATACCACACCAGAGTGGTTTATTCACGGGAATCACCGAAGCGCAGTGTGCCATATAAAGATGCTCCGTATACAGCGAGCATTTCATTCGTCCCTCCGGCGGCTGGTTTTATGCTTGCAGCAGCTGCGTTAAACGATATCATGAACATTCCGGGAGAACAGAAATGAGTAAGGAAATTATATATGACAGACCACGTGATCACTATTGGTACACGGATATCAGAGACGTTTCCACGATGAAGGAAATGCTCGAAGGAAGTGTCGGTTCATTCCCTGACAGACCCGCTTTCTGGGTAAAACGTCAGAAAGGCGGCGAGTACGTTCCGGTGAGCTATACGCTGTTTTACAGAGACGTGAGATCTTTAGCGACAGCTCTGATCAGCAGAGGTTTTAAAGGGAAACGAATTGCGGTCATCGGGATAAACAGTTATGAGTGGATAGCGGCTTATCTTGCAGTTGTTATGATTGGCTCAATAGCAGTGCCGCTTGACCGGGAACTCAAAAAAGACGAAGTAGAAAATCTCGTGAAAAGCGCGGATGTTTCCATGATATTCTACTCGGAAAATCAGTCACAGAAGGTTGCAGATCTCGATGGCGTAACAAAAGCAGCTATGCGTTTTTATGCTGACAGGACAGATGAAAATGTCACGATGAGTCAGTATATACGTTCACCGTTTTATTCTTCGGTGAAAAGAGCGGCAGAGTGTGACTTTACGTGGAAGGAGCTTGTAGCAGAAGGAGAAGAGCTCTTAACGGAAGGTGACGTTCGCTTCGATGAAATCGAGACAGATCCTGAAGTCATGTCTGTCATACTTTATACATCTGGAACTACAGGAACTCCCAAGGGCGTAATGCTTTCCCAGAAAAATATTCTCTTCGACATCATGGATACATGCCGCATCGCTGATGTTGATGAAAAAGACAAGACACTTTCGATTCTTCCAATTCATCACACGTATGAGTGTACATTTGGAATGCTCCTTATACTGTATAAAGGTGCGAGCACAGCTTTCTGCGAGGGACTTCACTATATAACAAAAAATATGCAGGAATGCGGTCCTACTGTATTCATTGCAGTTCCTCTCATTCTCGAGATGATTCACGGCAGAATTTTCAAGCAGTCCAGAAAGGAAGGCAGAGAGAAAGCTCTAAAGAGAGCGCTGATGCTCAGCAGAAGCCTGAGAACGATCGGAATCGATGTAAGAAGAAAGCTTTTTGCTCCGGTACTCAGACAGCTCGGCGGAAATCTGCAGAAGTTCATAATAGGAGCAGCTGCAATTTCGCCTAATATTATCAGAGATTTTGAGGACATGGGCATAACAGTTCTTCAGGGGTATGGCCTTACCGAATGTACTCCACTCGCTGTCGGAACTCCTGAAAAAGCCAAAGAGCGCTATAAAAAAGCAGGCTCTGTAGGAGTTCCTCTTAAGCACGGCGACATGAAGATAGTCGATCCGGACGAAGACGGCATAGGAAAGATCTATTACAGGGGACCGAATGTTATGCTCGGATATTATAATATGCCAGAAGAGACTGCTGAGGTTATGCACAGCGGCTGGCTTGAGACAGGCGATCTGGGATTCATGGACACAGACGGCTGGCTGTATATCGCCGGCAGGTACAAGAACATGATCGTAACGGCGACAGGCAAAAATATATATCCTGAAGAGATCGAGGAAATATTCAATAAACTGCCGTGCATAAGCGAATGTATGGTATATCCTGATAATCAGGACGGTGTCGAAGCCGTCGCATGCCAGGTATGGCCGGACGCAGCGTACATCAAATCCGAAACAGGCAGCGATCCCGACAGCGGAGAAATATACAAATTCATAAAGTCTGCAATAAATGAAGAAAATATGAACCTAGTTTCATATAAGCGAATAAAGAAAGTTGTAATAAGAGACCGTGATTTTATCCGCACAACTACAGGAAAGATACGACGCAGTGACAATATAGACGATTATTTCCCTGACGGTATGGAAAAACCTGAATTATGACATTAGAAAATCTGATAAAAGAAAAATATCTTCAGTATAAAGATCGAATCATTGAAATCAGACGCCGCCTTCACAGCAAACCCGAGACAGGAGATGAAGAATTCGGTACAACTGAATACCTGTGCGATATTATGGCAGAATTAGGCCTGAGAGTCGACCGGCCTCTTCCGACAGGCCTCGCCGCAGTACTTGAAGTGCCAGACAAAGGCGGAAAGTGTGTAGCTCTTCGAGCTGACATAGATGCACTTCCGATAAATGAAGAATGCATTCTGCCGTTCAGATCTGAGGTACGGGGAAAGATGCACGCGTGCGGGCACGACATTCACGCTGCAGCTCTCGCCGGCAGTGCGATGATTCTTTCAGATCCCGACGTAAAGAGCCGTCTCACAGCACCGGTGAAATTCATATTTCAGCCGGCAGAAGAGACTGACGGCGGAGCGCTTAGGATGATAGAAGCCGGAGTGCTCGAAAATCCGCATGTCAGCTGCATGGCTGCATTTCACTGCGAGCCGTCGCTTCCTGCCGGAAAGATAGCTCTGAAATACGGATACGCACGCGCATCGTCAGATATGTTTGATATCAGGATAAAAGGCGAAAGCGCACACGGAGCATATCCTGAAACGGGAGTGGATGCAATAGTGGCAGCAAGTGCTGTTGTGACGGCGATCCAGAGTATAGTGAGCAGAAATACTAATGCTTTCGAACCGTGTGTAATCACGACAGGCATATTTCACGCCGGCTCCGCCGGCAATGTCGTCTGCGACGATGCATTCCTGTCGGGCACAATGCGCACGGTTTCACCGGCTGTAAGGGAAAGCTCGATGAAACGGCTGAAGGAGATTGCTGAAAACACTGCGGCTGCATACGGCGCTTCGGCTGAAGTTAAATTCAGGCCTGGATACATGGCTCTCCTCAACGATGATAAAATGAATGATCTTGTACGAGACGCCGCTGAACGGACAGCAGGCAAAGAAAACATAAGTATACTCGAAAAGGCTATGATGAGCGTAGACGACTTTTCCTTCTTCGCCGACAGAGTTCCTGCAGCATACTTTTTCGCCGGCTCCGGGTATAAGGACAGGAAGAATTACAGCATTCATCACGGTCTTTTTGAAGCAGATGAAACGATGTTTGATACAGTAGTTCCTCTCGAGGTGCTCACGGCTCTGAATATGCAAAATAAATAAATATGGCTTCAAGCCGGATTTAAATTCCGGAGTTAATCAATACCATTATGAGAATCCGCTGCTCAGGCGGATTCTCATTTTTTGAAGAATGCTGGAAATGCTGTGCAGGCAGGGCATATGACGTGGTCTGCTGGCAAATGCATTTTTTATGAAAAAAGGAAATAAAAAAACGAAGGGTGAGACACATGCCCTTCGTTTTGGATGTATTTAACTTATACATCATGTTATGTTCCTGTGGGGGACGGGTGAGATTATTCAGCCTTTGCTGCGTTGAGTCTTCTGTAAAGAGCCGAAACTTTTCTTGAAGCTGCATTTTTGTGAATTACGTTCTTTGAAGCAGCCTTCATGAGTTTCTTTTCAGCGAGTCTGAGCTTCTGCTCAGCTTCTGCGAGATCGCCTGATGCAAGCGCAGTATCATAATCCTTGAGGGCTTCCTTGAGATGCTCTCTGACACGCTTGTTCTGAGCTGTCTTGTTCTCGATTACAGTGATTCTTTTCTTAGCTGATTTAATATTTGCCATATAAATACACCCCACTTTCGCAAAATATCTTAGATATTATATTACCTGACAGATGATAATGCAAGACATAAAGTCAAGTATGATTGAATAAATTTTCCTGAGATGATAAACTTACATAGATAATATTTTGAAGGAAGGAAATATATGGATTCATATCAGAAATATATAAGAAATTTCAGCATTATAGCGCACATTGACCACGGCAAGTCTACGCTTGCCGACAGGCTGATAGAAACGACAGGGCTCGTGGCCGAACGCGACATGAAAGCACAGTTTCTCGACAATATGGACCTCGAACGAGAGAGAGGCATTACGATAAAGCTGCAGACGACAAGACTTCATTATGAAGCGGAAGACGGGCACACATATGTGCTCAATCTGATAGACACGCCGGGACATGTGGATTTCAATTACGAGGTTTCAAGGAGTCTCGCGGCGTGCGAAGGTGCTGTGCTAGTTGTCGACGCAACACAGGGAGTTGAGGCGCAGACCATAGGCAACGTTTATCTGGCACTCGATGAAAATCTCGAGATCCTTCCTGTAATTAACAAGATCGATCTGCCGAGCGCCAGACCTGATGAGGTCAAAGATGAGATAGAGGAAGTGATCGGACTCGACGCACAGGATGCACCGCTGATATCCGCTAAAGAAGGCATCAATATAGAAGATGTCCTTGAGGACATCGTGCAAAACGTTCCGGCGCCGGAAGGTGACGCTGATGCGCCGCTGCGCGCACTCATATTCGATTCGTATTATGATAATTACAAAGGAGTTATCGTTTATTCCAGGCTGTTTGACGGTCGTGTAAAGAAAGGAGATATTATACGGCTGATGTCTACAGGAGCTGACTATGAAGTCACAGAGGTAGGCGTTTTTGCGCCTGGTCCTGTTCCGGTAGACCTGCTGCGCGCGGGAGATGTAGGATATATCTGCGGTAGCATAAAACATGTTCGCGATGCGAGAGTCGGAGATACTGTTACGCTTGCCTCCAATCCGGCAAAAGAGGCGCTGCCCGGTTACAGACAGGTCAGATCGATGGTATACTGTGGAATTTATCCTGGCGAAGGAGAAAAATACGACAATGTAAAAGATGCACTCGAAAAGCTGCAGGTAAACGATGCCGCATTCGTCTTCGAGCAGGAAAATTCAGCTGCGCTCGGATATGGATTCAGGTGCGGATTTCTCGGCCTGCTCCACATGGAAGTCATTGTTGAGAGACTCGAGCGTGAATTCGAGCTCGCCGTCATCACGACAGCGCCGAGCGTAATATATAAGGTAGTTAAAACAGACGGTTCAATCGTGATGATCCAGAATCCGTCGAATCTGCCGCCGCTGACAGAGATCGATCATATAGAGGAACCTATAGTAAAAGCAGAAGTTATAATACCAAACGAATACGTAGGTGCTGTCATGGACATGTGCCAGAAGAGGCGTGGCACGATGATATCTATGGAATATCTTACAGAGACGAGAGTAGAGCTTCACTATGAGCTGCCGCTCAACGAAGTCATATACAATTTCTTCGATGAGCTGAAATCGAGGACCAGAGGCTACGGCTCGCTTGACTATGAGCTTGAGAGATATGAGCCTTCAAAACTTGTAAAGATGGATATACTTCTGAACAAGGATATTGTCGATGCATTTTCCATGATCGTCCACGAGAGCGAAGCATATGACCGCGGACGCCAGGTGTGCAAAAAGCTCAAAGACATCATTCCGTCACATCAGTTCGAAATCCCGATTCAGGCTGCTGTCGGAAATAAGATAATCGCGAGAGAGACTGTAAAAGCCCTCAGAAAAGACGTGCTCGCCAAATGCTACGGCGGCGATATTTCGAGAAAGAAAAAGCTTCTTGAAAAGCAAAAAGAAGGCAAGAAGCGCATGCGCCAGTTCGGCTCGGTCGATGTCCCTCAGGAAGCGTTCACTGCTGTATTCAAATACGATGAAGACGAAGGAAAATAGAGTCAGCACGGCTTCTGCGGCGAGACCTGGCATCTACATTCACATACCGTTCTGCGTCAGAAAATGCTTCTACTGTGATTTCGTGTCATACAGCGGCTGCTCACAGGAAGCGCAGAAAAAATATTTCGAATCACTTGACAGAGAAATCGCTTTCAAGTTTCCTGGCACGGAA
This sequence comes from uncultured Eubacteriales bacterium, assembly GCA_902796965.1. GTDB lineage: Bacteria > Bacillota > Clostridia > Peptostreptococcales > Anaerovoracaceae > RUG708. The sequence continues at coordinate 45,972 of CADBRA010000012.1, forward strand.
AAGCATAAATTCAGGAATGGCGGAAAAACATCTGAGGCAGAAAAACGCATACCTGCGCAGGCTCCGCCTGCAAAGACAGCTTACCAGCCGTTGTGCGCTGACAGTGCAGCAGACACGCTGTTTGTCGGCGGCGGAACACCGACAAGCGTAGATCCGCGATATATAGCAGAGCTGGTCAGCAGGCTGCCTCTCACGAACGATGCAGAGCTGACAATAGAGTCAAATCCGGGAACACTCACACCTGAAAAGCTCGATATTTACAGAGGTGCAGGATTTAACAGACTTTCTATCGGCGTTCAGTCATTCGACGACGGTGAGCTCAGGTTGCTCGGCCGCATACACGATGCGGCCGAAGCTGAGAAAACCATCGAGATGGCACGTGAGCACGGATTTGACAACATCAATCTTGATCTTATGTTCGGATTTCCGGGCCAGACACTTGATTCATGGAAAAGGACGCTTGATAAAGCATTGTCTTTCAGGCCGGAGCATATTTCGTTTTACAGTCTTCAGATAGAAGAGGGGACTCCGTTCTACGACATGTTCAGATCAGGAGAGCTTGAACAGATTCCTGATGAGCTAAACAGAGACATGTATTACGCGGCTGTCAGCATGCTTCTGGAGCACGGATATGTTCATTATGAAATATCAAATGCATCATTGCCAGGCAGGGAATGCCGCCACAATCTGAAATACTGGAGCATGATTCCATATATCGGACTCGGCGCGGGAGCACATTCATTTGACGGGAGTACGAGAATGTCTAATTCTGCCGGAATCGATGAATACTGCAGGCTGACAGAATCGTGCAGCTATCATACTGGTATGCACTGCAGATATTCTGGTTCGCTGAGCATAGAGTCAAAAGATGAGGCTTTTAGAGAGGAATCAGAAAACAGCGGATGTCAGGACGGCTCAGGCTATTCGTTCGAAAGAGAAACAACCGATGATCTGATTTCAGATTTCATGTTTACAGGGCTCAGACTCGTCAGGGGAGTTTCAGACCGTTATTTCAGAAAGCTTTTCGGCATCAGCCTCGAGGAAAGGTTCGGGGAGCAGATTTCAAAATACACGTCCGAAGGTCTTATGACGTTCGAAAATGGAAGACTCGCATTCACCGGGCGCGGTCTCGACATCGCGAACAGTATATTGATAGATTTCATATAGAAGAAGTATATATGTATTAACAGGCACTGGAGACAGTGCTTTTTTTATGCTCTCGTCATATTTTCCAAATATTGAAATTTTCTCAGCTGCTATCCTATATGTCGGAATGGTTGAAATGAAAAATGGCATCTCCAGTTGGAATTTATATCGGGATATTTCATCATACCTGACTGATATCACAAATAATATTGATACTGCGAAAATACTGCCTCAGGGAATCACCTGATTTCAATGTTTTATTTATTTTTTCGGAACAATAGTAAATATTGCAGTGAATTGCCAAGAGTCCGAAAACTGTGACTCATGGACATTGAATGGAAAAATTTATTTTTATATAATATCTATTATAAAAAATAACAAACCATGAAAATTGCAGAAAAGAGGTTCACTGCATTGAAATATATAGCTCATATTCGTAATGATTCAGACATTTCCGCAAATGATTCAGCTTTGAAAGTCGATTCGCTTCCGGATTCAGAATTGCAGTCTGTTAAGGAACACTTAGAAGGCACAGCGGATATTGCATCTGATTTTTCAGTGCCAGTATTGAAAAATATTATGTATAACAGTGGACTGATGCATGATATTGGCAAGTATCAGAAAACATTGGAATCTGAAACATGTCGCAGTTCCAGCAGTAATCCGCCGGATCAGGCGATTTACCGGCCTTCAGGCACTCATACAGAGGGAGTATGAAATATTTTCTGTAAATAGGAGCCTTTCATGAGAAATGTGTGGCTTACTGGTCAGTTTCTGCTGACCAGTGCTTGAG
>CADBRA010000013.1 GCA_902796965.1 uncultured Eubacteriales bacterium
CCCGCCATTTTCATTAAGTAAAAAGAGCTGCGCGGATTTTATCCCGCACAGCCCTTTTATGTGAAAGAGAACTATAGCTTTTATATTATTAGAGATCGCCGTCATCGTAATCGCCGCTTTCATCGCTCTCTGTCGGATGAAATTCAGCAAAATTAATAGCAAAATCGTAGTCACTTACGTGAGTAAGCTCATTGTTAACGCCCGCTCTCAGACAGTCAGTCTTGCAGCCGCCGGGGCATGTTCTGCAGATCATTCCCATACCGACACCTCTGCGGCCTATACTTCCTTTAGTGTGAACAATTTTTCCCATCTATAATCCTTCTTTCTATTCAGAATATCTTATTAATTCGTAAAAGTTAAATCCATCCGATATATAATTTCCCTTTTCTGTCACTATTAAAACACCTTAGCCGGCATGTGTCAAATATGTCATATACGGACATGAAAAATACTCTACATATCTGACGGAGGATTCTGAGGGCACTGACCGCATCCCGACAGTGTGAAATCGCCTGAACATCCGCCGCTGAAGCGCGGACAGGATATCTTTTTGCAGCATCGTTCGCTGTTTTTGCAAAGTTCGTAATTGCCGCCGCATATCCTGAGCGAACATCCATCAACGATGAATTGGGAGATCTTTTTTCTGGCTTCTGTATATATGCGCTGAACTGTAGTGCGTGCCACATGCATCTGCGATGCACACTGTTCCTGATTTAGTCCGGAATAATCTATAAGTCTTATTGTCTCGTATTCCTCAAGCGACAATGTTATCTCCACATCATTATTTCTGCTTTTCTCTGAGTCGTCCGCAGATTTGCCGGACCCTGTCATGTCTTCGCTGCTGAAGAAAAAGTTTGTGCGCGGCATCGCGCAGATACGTTTGCATTTTTCCGGCCTTGCCATTTATGATCACCACCGTTCTGTTTTATCTATTATGAACATATGTCATATATTAATATAATAACATGAAAAGGCCGTAAGTATGCAAAAAAAACGTCTTTCAGACAAGAAAACGGATTTGCAGCACGCGGCGTTATATTTAAACGAAATATATTCGGAATGAAGCACTGCTTGTGGCACAAATTATATCCTTTGAGAGAAGTAGTTTGCGGACTGATATATAATAATGAAAGATATAAAACTAATGCTTATGTGATTCAGTATAAAGTTATTGAGATATTGTGCTGATTAGCCGGGTAAAGCACAAAGAGACTGTGGGCAATGGTCTTCAGTGTCTGCGGTAAGTCATGATAAGAAAGAAAGTGAGAGCGTGAACAGTCTTAAATATTTCTGGACCTTTGAAAAAGATCTTCCGAAAGGAATCGGATTTTATCTGTTTGGACCGGCTCATGCCGCCTGGCTGACAGCTGCAGCAGGTGTTTTTTTGGTTGGAGGAGCGCTTTATATGCGCGCGGATGCGCGCGTCAGATCCCGGACGCAGCTCGTCCTTTCATGCCTGATAATATTCAACGAAATATTTCAGGATTGTTATCTTAAAATAACGGGAAATCTGACAGTGTACCAGCTGCCGCTGCACCTCTGCGGGCTGGCGGTTTTCATCACATTCGCTCACAGTATAATTCTCGATATCAGGGCAAGAAGTGAGATTGGTAAAAGTGCATCAGCGTACAGTAATGCATGCACGGGAAATCGGACTGAAATCGTATGTGAAAATGCGTCTGATGCAGGTGCTGATTCTGCAGAACGGGATGGAAGGAAAGGACGAATTTTAAGAGGAGCGGATCATTTTCTCGGACAGGTGAGATTCAGCTTGTGTCTGCCGGGCGCACTTCTGGCGATTCTGTTTCCCGACTGGACTTGTTATCCGCCGTTGTCTTTCATGTGTATTTTCGGTTTCGTCAATCACATACTGATATCAGGGTCGGCGCTCTGGCTGGTGCTTCAGCGCGATTTCGGAATCAGACCGGCTTACATTGCGGATCCTGCTGTCTTTCTCTTTATAACTGTACCGATTATATACAGATTCGACAGAGCTGAAAATACGAATTATTTTTTCCTGATAAACGGTCCGGAGGGCTCGCCGCTTTACTGGCTGCAGCATACATGGCCTGATAATTATCTGACAGCTTATGCTGTTCTCGCGGCGGCTGTGATCACATTATGGTATATTGTGTGGTCAGCTGCAAAGAAGATCCGGCGGATGTGAAAATCGGTGATAAAAAATATCCGCGGAATAAGGACGATGGGTGCTGCGGGCCGTGCGGGATGGGGAAAAGCGAAGTATCTGCAATGTTAATGTGCCAGAGTGAATGTTTCAGGCATCGGATGTTATGAAAAAACGGGAATATGGAAATTAAGATTCCGTATTCCCGCTTCTGAATTTTAATAGTTTTAATATAATTTAGAACAGATCTGCAAGCGCTGCGGCTTTTAATACTCCGTCCGTATTATCGATAGCGCCGGCTTCCAACACTCCTGGGATCAGAACTTCTCCGACATTCGTGAGTTTAAGAGTCGAACATGATTTCTCATACATGAATCTGACACCTTCGAATGTACTCATGTCAGGCTCTTCACATGCACTTATGAGCGCAGCCTTCTTGCCAGCGAGATCACGGCCTGTTACGTAGAAACTGAAGAATTTGTCCATGAATGCCTTTATCTGTGAAGGAACAGAATACCAGTAAACAGGGAAGACATATACTAATCCATCGGCATTGAGTACAAATGGTGCTATTCTGTTGAAATCATCGTCGAATGTACAAGGCCGGCCTGTTGAAAAGCATGTTTCACATGCGTGACATCCGTCAAGATGCAGGTAAGGAGCGTCGAATCTGTCGATGCTGTGGCCCTTTGATTTTGCTGCATTGATAAAAGCTCCGGCCATTTTGTTTGTGTTTCCGTTTATACGCGGACTGCCTGTTATGACTACTATCCTGCCCATAATATCTCCTCTGGAAATCGATATGAAAATATAATAACGGTGATTGTAAATTTTGATTCGCTATTAAGCTGACTGCTTCAGCGAGCAAGCTCAATGATGTTCTCATCGCCAGGTGCAGCTCATAATAGCATATCGTTTTCGGACTTTTGAGATATGAGTGCAATTCTATTTGAGTGAGAACTTTTATTGCCAGGCAGCTACATTAGCGGTAAATTTCTGCCTTGAAGCAAGGCAAGACAGTCAATTTCCATTTACACTCTAAGTATTTCATGCATTGGTGAAACCCTGCCAATTTGTTTCGGCTTCATCCTATAAGTTTTCGCCGCCATCTTTTATAACTGATACGATAAATTATAAAACTGTACAAACATTGTTACAAGTCAAAAAATGATTTGAAGCCGGATGAATGACGTAATTACATATTATGGAATATATGTATTGACATGTTATTACAGATGGGATATTATTGCACCAGAGGTGGAATAATATGGAATTTAAAAAACCGGATATAAAATCAGTTGATAGAAAAAAATTTAAATGGATTATTCTCATACCATTGATACTGCTTACGCTCGCAGTCAGCATTTATGCCGGCAGCGGGGCAGATGAAGGCGAGGGCGTAATAGTCACAACTGAATCGGCTTCGGCAGAGGAAGAACAGCTTTCTGCAGATAGAGAAAGCGGGGGCAGAAAGGCCGATCTGTATATTTATGTAGATGTCAGCGGAGCTGTCAATACACCTATGGTCGTGTGCATTCCAGAGGGATCGCGCGTGTTTGAAGCAATCGACGCGGCTGGTGGAAGATCGGCGGATGCTTCGGTCAGGACATTGAATCTTGCAGCCATATGTGAGGACGGTCAGAAGATATATGTTCCTAACGTGGAGGAGGTAAAAGCCGGTTATCAGAATGAACAGAGCCAGAATTATCAGACCGGGAGCACTGTATCAAATGGTTCAGAAAGTTCTGCGTCTAAAGGAGCCGGGAGCACGTCAGTGTCAGATTCGTCTTCAGCGAATGGCAGGGTAAACATAAACACTGCGGGAAGCGAGGAGCTGCAAACACTCACAGGCGTCGGACCAGCGATAGCTTCGCGTATTATAGATTACAGGAATAAGAACGGATCGTTCAAGTCGACAGATGAGATAACAAATGTGAGCGGCATCGGTGAGAAGACATATGAAAAGTTCAAAGATGAAATCTGCGTATAGCTTACACGCATACAGCTATGAGCACAGCTGGTGCTTATAGCAGCGTACGCATGTGCACTGTGAAGCTGACAAGTGGCTGCCAGGTGTTTTGCTCTTTGCAATGCATATAAAAAATATTTTATCAAACTGGTTTCAGCAGTTGCCGCGCTCAGTTTCATAACTCGGCCGTATCAGCATAGCATGTGAATATATTTTGAAAATCAAAATAAATTTACTTTTCTGTATTTACATATTATTGATACAGGATGTATCATTATTATGTCTGTAATGAACGGATATCAGTCTATGCTGAAAGGATAAATGATCGAGATGGAACTGAAAGAATTGTATGAACTTATGGAAAGGTTCAGAGAATCCGGGCTGGCGAAGCTTGAGATCAGACAAGCTGACATGCTGGTCAGGATGGAAATGCCGCGTAAGAGCGAGATAATGCCGGCTGCAAGACAGTATGAGAGTGCTGTTCCTGATCGGTTGAAAGCTGATGATAAAAAAGAGGAAACTCCGGAAAAGTCAGATGATCTGTTTATAAGATCACCGATAGTGGGGACGTTTTACGCAGCGCCGGGCGAGGGCATGACTCCGTACGTCAAAGCTGGAGATAAAGTAAGAAAAGGCGATACGCTCTGCATTGTGGAGGCCATGAAGATGATGAATGAGATCAGCGCGCCTTATGACTGCGAAATTCTTGAGATCTGCAAAGGAAATGCGGAACCTGCAGGATATGACGATCCACTTTTCAAAGTCAGGGAGATCTGAGCATGTTCAGGAGAATATTGATCGCCAACAGAGGTGAGATCGCTATAAGAATAATACGGACATGCCAGGAGATGGACATAGAGACTGTAGCGGTGTATTCAAAGGCAGATGCAGATGCGCTGAATGTAAAGCTGGCTAATTATTCCATCTGTATCGGCGGCAGCAGAGCTGAGGAAAGTTATCTGAATCAGGAAGCTATAGTGTCGGCTGCGATAGCGTACAAATGCGATGCGATACATCCAGGATACGGATTTTTGAGTGAAAATGCTGATTTCGCAGAGTTGTGCGAAAAGAACGGAATAAAATTTATAGGACCCAAACCGGACGTGATCAGAAGATTCGGCGATAAGTCTAATGCGAGACAGACTCTGAAAAAAGCCGGTGTGCCTGTGATCCCCGGTTCCGACGGCGTAGTGTCAGATGCTGATGAAGCAGCAGCCGTCGCGGAACAGATCGGATATCCCGTCCTCGTAAAGGCGAGTGCGGGAGGAGGCGGCCGTGGAATGAGGCGCATAGATGAGCCCGGAAAGTTAAGAGAATTGTTTGAAGAGGCACGCTCGGAGTCTGTGACAGCTTTCGGCAGTTCAGATATGTATATAGAGAAATTCATTCAGAATTCAAAGCACATAGAATTTCAGATACTTGCGGACAATTACGGACATTTCGTTCATCTCGGCGAACGTGATTGTTCTGTTCAGCGTATGAATCAGAAGATGATAGAAGAGACTCCGTCAAGGAGTGTTCCGGAGGAAATCAGAAAAAAAATGGGCCGCACTGCTGTTTTATGTGCAGAGGCAGGCGGGTATACAAATGCCGGAACTGTTGAATTCCTTTGCAATGAAGATGGCAGCTACTATTTCATGGAGATGAACGCGAGGATACAGGTAGAGCATGGGATAACCGAGATGGTCACCGGCGTCGATATCGTCAGAGAACAGATAAGAATAGCCAGCGGACTTCCTCTTGACATGAAACAGAGTGACATCGAGATAAACGGACACGCTATTGAGTGCAGAATCAATGCAGAAGATCCAGACAGCGGTTTCAGACCTTCTCCTGGTGAGGTTAGGTTCATACATATACCGGGAGGAAAAGGAGTGCGCGTTGATACAGCGCTTTACAGCGGGTGCAGCGTCAGCCCTTATTACGACTCACTTGTAGCGAAGGTTATTACACGCGGCAAGACGAGGCTCGAGGCTCTCAGAATAATGAGGAGGGCACTCGAAGAGCTTATCATAGACGGAATAAAGACGAACATTTCATTTATGTGCCTGATACTTTATGATACAGACTTCGTGAGAGGAAGATATGATACGGGCTTCATAGACGGCAAGCTCAGTACATTCCTGAACTGGGACATGTTCTATGACGGAATCGGCCGTATGGAGAACGAGAGATGGATACATTTGAAATAAAACGCCATAAAGTCGAGCTTATGAAATATCTCAGGAAAAATCTCGAATTTGTGAAAAAGGAAGTCGGAGTTCTGCCTGAGAACATGATAGAAAAATGTCCGTCATGCAGGACTGTATTTTCGTATAAAGAGCTCTCGGAAAATCTGAGAGTCTGTCCGTCGTGCGGACATCATTTCAAGATGACGGCTTATGAGCGCATAGATATGATGTGCGACGAGGGCTCGTTTCACGAGTTGGCCGCAGGAGCCGTATCGCACGACGTGCTTGACTTCCCTGAATACAGGCGCGTCCTGAAAGAAGCAAAGCAGCAGAGCGGATTAAACGAAGCATATGTGTTCGGAACATGCAGAATAAATGCGCGCCATGCGGTCATCGGTGTACTTGACAGCAGCTTCATAATGGGCAGCATGGGTTCTGTTGTAGGGGAAAAAATAGCATTGAGCATAGAAATAGCGCAGAGAAAGAAATATCCTCTTGTGATATTTTCTGCAAGCGGAGGCGCACGCATGCAGGAAGGAACAGTGAGTCTGATGCAAATGGCCAAGACTGCATCCGCTATAAAGAGATTTGACAGGGCTGGAGGCCTTTTCATCTCAATCCTGACAGATCCGACTACGGGCGGCGTGCTGGCAAGTTACGCTTCCCTCGGCGATATCATAATAGCCGAGCCCGGAGCTCTCATCGGTTTCGCGGGTCCAAGAGTGATTGAACAGACTATAGGCGAGAAACTGCCGGAGGGTTTTCAGAGAAGTGAATATCTTCTTGAGCACGGTTTCCTCGATATGATTGTCGACAGGATCCATATGAAAGAGACTGTTGCTAAGCTAATGAGTCTCAACGAAAGGAGATCGTAGACGGTGGCACAGCTTTCAGCTTATGAAAAACTCGGCCTTGCAAGGCGGAATGACAGACCGCGGACTATGGATTATATAGATCAGATGTTCTCCGATTTCATCGAACTCAAGGGAGACAGATGCTATGGAGATGATCCGGCTGTAGTAGGAGGCATAGCCTTTTACAAGGGCATTCCTGTGACGGTGCTCGGCAACAGAAGAGGCAAGAACGTCGAAGAGAATTTGCGCTTCAATTTCGGTATGCCGAATCCCGAGGGATATAGAAAGTCACAGCGGCTGGCCAGACAGGCCGAAAAATTCGGACGTCCTGTCATCTGTTTCATCGATACTCCGGGAGCTTATCCGGGAAAAGGTGCCGAAGAAAGAGGACAGGGCCAGGCTATCGCTGAGAATATCGCCTTATTCAGCGATCTTAGCGTGCCTGTCGTATCTATTGTCATAGGAGAAGGCGGAAGCGGCGGCGCACTTGCGTTCGGAGCTGCCGATTCGGTACTAATGATGGAAAATGCCGTATATGAGATACTTTCGCCAGAGGGGTTTGCATCGATCTTGTGGCGTAATTCGTCGCTGGCGTCGCGTGCATGCAGGCTCATGAAGCCCACTGCCCAGGATTTAAAGGAACTCGGCATAATCGATGAAATAGTCAGCGAACCGCCGGGCGGCGCACACACAGATCCCCGCGCGGCGATAAAAAACGCCGACAGGGCTGTTTACGGACATGTGACGCGGCTTTTAAAAGAAGATCCTGACGCGCTTGTCGAAAACAGATACAGAAAATACAGGAGAATTGACGGCCGCCGCAGACAGATGCAGCATACTTGAGAAGCTGACTGATTCAGCTATGATGTAAAGTACCGCTGCTGCATAAGTGACCGTGCATAAGAATCAAACAAAGTTCCAGATATGGAGGATAAATGGCATCATTCGATAAGAACAAAACCGAAAGAATAAACGAACTGGCCAGAGAATCAAAAAAGCGCAGCCTCACTGCTGAGGAAAAAGCGGAGCAGGATCAGCTTAGAAAGGAGTTTCTGGCGAATTTCCGCGCCGGATTCGAGGAAAAGCTCCAGAACATGGAGATAATCGAGCCGGACGGAACTGTCACAAAGGTAAAGAAGAAAAAGAAAAAATAAACTGACGTAAGGTCTGCGGGATGCTGATATTGGTTTTTCAGGTCACGGAGCAGTCAGGAAAGCAACTTAACAAACAAATAACAGGGGCTTGAACTGTACATCCCTGCTGAAAAACAGAAATCTGCCGCTAATGCGGCGGCAGGGCTGTTTTGGAGTAAGAGCCCTTGCTTCCAACAGATTTACATTTTTAGCTCCAAAGCCTGACCTGATGTACGATTACAAGTTGCACCTGACAATCAGAACACCACAGACTTGCTCTTGGGAGCAGTCAGTGCATGTCAGTCATATTGAATACAAGGCCGGTCCGGCGCAGTTTATCTGCCGGACCGGCCTTTTCGTCCGCGGAGCGGACAAGGAACTCTTTTTTTCAGATGCATAATCAGGTTAGGACTTCTGCTGGAAATCTCTATGCTGTCGGACAATGTGAATCACAGTCATTATTCATACAAGTTTGATATTGTTTTGATATACGAGCAAAACATATACTGAAGTATAGATTTTTCATCTCAATATTTTAAAAAGCCGTTTATTATTCAATATTTAACGGTATAATAACCACTGTGAAACACAGGGAGTTAGAAAACTCTTAAACATAACAATGTGAAAGGAACTGTAAATCTTATGAGCGAAAAGAGAAATGTCTATCTTGATTATTCGGCTACAACTCCGACAAAGCCGGAAGTAGTGGAAACGATGATTCCGTATTTCACTGAAAAATTCGGAAACCCGTCAGCTATATATACGATAGGTGCCAATGCTAAAGATGCGATTGACGATGCGAGAGCCAAAATCGCTGAACTTATCAATGCCGATCCGCGGGAGATAATATTCACGTCCGGCGGCACTGAATCAGACAACTGGGCAATTATCGGAACTGCGAGGAAGCTTCAGAAAAAGGGCAAGCACATCATTACGACAAAGATAGAACATCACGCTGTTCTTCATTCATGTGCGGAACTCGAGAAGGAAGGATTTGATGTAACTTACCTTAATGTCGATCACGACGGTATCGTAGACCTTGATGAGCTCAAGGCTGCAATCAGACCTGACACTATACTGATCACTGTCATGATGGTAAATAATGAAATGGGTGCGGTTCAGCCTATAGCAGAAATCGGAAAGATAGCTAAAGAGCATAATATAGTGTTCCACTCAGATACAGTACAGGCTCTCGGCAACGTTCCAATCGATGTCAAGGAACTCGGAGTAGACATGATCTCTATGTCATCCCACAAGATTTACGGTCCTAAGGGAATCGGTGCGATCTATATCAGGAGAGGATACAATCTTCCTGAATATATTTACGGAGGCGCTCAGGAGAACAAAAAGCGTGCAGGCACAGAAAACGTTCCGGGAATCGTCGGCTTCGGAAAGGCTGCCGAGCTCGCGCGCATCAACTTCGATGCTCATGTGAAGCATGTCAGCGAGCTGAGAGATCACTTCGTCAAGAGAGTTCTTGCAGAGATTCCTCATACGTACTATAACGGAAGCAGGGAGCACAGACATCCGGGCAATGCAAACATCACGTTCGAGTATGTCGAAGGTGAGTCTATTTTGCTGTATCTCGATGCAAAAGGCATCAGTACTTCATCTGGTTCGGCATGTTCATCGAAGTCACTTCAGCCTTCGCATGTTCTCACAGCGATGGGAATCCCTGTAGTACTTATACACGGTTCGATCAGATTCACATTCGGCGATCCGACCACGATGGAAGACGTGGACTATGCGGTTGATTCTCTTAAGGAGATCATCGCCAGACTGAGAGAAATAACATCAATGAATGTGGATCTCAGCTAATAAATTTTTATGGTTGGAAATGGAGAATCATGCGTCCGCTCCGCGGACATGTGCGCGCTGGCGCGCGATGAAAAATTTCTCCTGAATTCCTGCTCATACAAGTTTAAAAAATATATAAAAGAGTAATATTAGAAAAAAGAATAATATCAGCTGTCGGACAGCGATGTAATATGAAAGGCAGGTAAATGTTATGGGAATGTACAACGATAAGGTAGTAGAACACTTCATGCACCCGCATAATGTTGGAGAAATAGATGGTGCTTCAGGCGTAGGCGTATACGGAAGCCCTGTATGCGGCGATATGATGCAGATGTCCATAAAAGTCAACGACGAAGGCGTAATCACAGATGCTAAGTTCAAGACTTACGGATGTGGCTCTGCAATCGCTTCTTCAAGTATCGCAACTGACATGATTATAGGCAAGACATGTGAAGAGGCCCTCAAGATCACAAATGAAGACGTAATCAAGGAGCTCGGCGGTCTCCCGTCAGTAAAGATACACTGCTCTATTCTTTCAGAACAGTCAATAAAAGCAGCGATCTATGATTACGCTCAGAAAAACGGCCTCGAATTTGAGGGACTCAAGGACTTTGATCCAAATGCGGACGAGGACGAAGCTGAGTCGTGCGAGGTTCCGGAAGCTTAATGCGGGGAAAATGCGCCCGCACCAGGCAGAACTTCGATATACTTTAATAAAAAGATCACAGCGGAAAAGGCTGCCCTTTTGAGGGCAACCTTTTTTGTGGATTTTTGGAACATGAATTTTTCATACAGATCCGGAGGAAACAGATGAATGGCAGACCGACGCCGATGATGCAGCATTATCTGCAGACAAAAGAAAAATACAAAGACTGTATACTTTTTTACAGACTGGGTGATTTCTACGAGATGTTTTTTGACGATGCTGTCGCTGTTTCCAGAGAGCTCCAGCTTACGCTCACAGGAAAAGCGTGCGGACTCGAGGAGCGCGCGCCAATGTGCGGTGTTCCACACCACGCAGCTGATTTCTATATTAAGCGTCTTGTTGAAAAAGGATACAAGGTAGCTGTATGCGAGCAGATGGAAGATCCGGCTCTGGCCAAGGGCATCGTGAAGCGCAGCGTCGTTAAAATCGTCACACCTGGAACACTTCTGGACAGCAGCATGCTCGCTGCCGGATCGAACAACTATCTTGCGTCTGTATTTGACGGAGGAGAAGAGGCTGGCATGGCTTACTGCGATATTTCGACAGGAGAGCTTGCAGTGACGGAATTCAACGGAGAGAGGCGGACTGACGAGCTTCTCGACGAGCTTGTGAGACTAAATGTAAAGGAAACTGTTGTTTCAGATTCGGAACGCGGCGTCAGCCTCAGAGACAGAATAAAGGAGCTGACAGATACATATGTTACGGTGCTCCCGGAAGGATATTTTGCGTCAGATGCCGCGGAGCGGAACATATGCCGCCATTTCAGCGTCATGACTGTTCAGGGACTGGGACTTGAGAGCGGCAGTGCAGAGCTTAGGGCGCTTGGTGCGCTTTTTTCATATCTGCTTGAGACGCAGAAAGGAAGCATAGATCAGCTCACAAGCATTAGAAAAGAAGAGCGCGGCGGAAAATGCGCACTTGACAGAACAGCAGTGAGAAATCTCGAGCTCATGGAGACGATCTACGACAAGAAGGCCGAGGGATCGCTGATCTGGGTGCTCGACTGCACAGAAACGGCAATGGGATCAAGACTGCTGAAAAAATGGATGAGAGAACCTCTGACAGATACGGAGCGCATAAACGAAAGGCTCGATGCTGTCAGCTCGCTGACTGATGATGTGCTGCTGAGAAATGATCTGCGTGAGGAACTCAAGGGTGTCTACGATCTGGAAAGACTTGGAAGCAGAATTGCCCAGGGTGGAGTGAATGCAAGAGATATGAATGCGATCATGCATTCCGCGGCGCTTCTGCCTGACATAAAGGCCGCGCTGTCTGGTACGGACAGCGTACTGTTGGCCAGAGATGCAGAAAAAATAGATACACTTCAGGAAATGAGAGATGAGATCTCGAGAGCGATCGTCGACGAACCTCCTGTTCAGATAAAGGAGGGCGGGCTGATACGAGACGGATATTCCGAGGAACTCGACAAGCTCAAGGCTGATTCGGCAGAGAGTCTTGACTGGATAACAGGCCTGGAAGGAAGGGAACGCGAAAAAACCGGCATAAAGAAACTGAAGCTGGGTTATAATAAAATTTTCGGATATTATCTCGATGTTCCTAAATCCTCTGCAGACAAAGTTCCGGCTGAATATATCAGAAAGCAGACGCTTGTAAATTCCGAGCGATATGTGACAGAGGAACTTAAGCGTATGGAGTCTGTCGTGCTTAACGCTGAAACTAACATCAATAATCTCGAATACGAGATATTCACGAGACTTCGTGAAAAGCTGCGCAAATATGTAACTGCTGTTCAGCAGACTGCGGCGGCAGTTGCGGAGGCTGATGTCCTGGCCTGCTTCGCAGAAAAAGCAGACGAAAACAATTATGTGAGACCTGATGTCGATGGCGGCGATATAATAGATATCAGAGGCGGTAGACATCCTGTCATAGAGCAGAATTCCGACGAAACACCGTTCGTGTCGAATGATGTGCATCTTGACAGAGACGAAAGCAGCTTTCTGCTGATAACAGGACCGAATATGTCAGGAAAATCGACATATATGCGTCAGACAGCTTTAATTGTACTCATGGCGCAGATGGGCTCGTTTGTGCCGGCAGACAGCGCAAGGATCGGCGTCGTCGACAGGATTTTCACGCGTATCGGAGCTTCTGACAATCTCGCAAAGGGTCAGAGTACGTTTTACGTCGAGATGAGCGAGCTCGCTTATATTCTCAATACAGCGACGCCGAAGAGCCTGATCATACTCGATGAGATAGGGCGGGGAACGAGTACATACGACGGACTGTCAATCGCATGGGCAGCTGCTGATTATCTTTGTGCAAAGGAACGTCAGGTGAGGACGCTGTTTGCGACACACTATCACGAACTTACAGATCTTGAGGGAAAGCTCAATGGTCTTGTAAATCTCAATGTCGCAGTCAGCGAGGACAGCGGAGATGTAGTTTTTCTGCACAAGATAGAAAGAGGCGGCGCGAGCAGAAGTTACGGAATACACGTAGCAAAAATAGCGGGTGTTCCAAAGCAGGTATTGAAAGATGCAGCGGAAAAACTGAGACTGCTTGAGAGCGCGTCGGAAGACAGGAATGAGAGAATGCGGGCTGATGAATCTCAGCCTGACGCAGAAGTCTCTTCAGCGGAGGGCGAAGTCGGGGCGGCTCCAAACGACAGGTGTGTCGGATCAGGCAATGCTGCCGAACAGACATCGATCTTTGATCTCGTTTCAGACAGAGGCAGAACAGTCATAGAAATGATAAAAGATATCGATCTCATGAATATTACACCTTCAGGCGCTATAGCGGCAATCGAAAAGCTGAAGGAGGCAGTCGGAAAGCTTTGATAAATAAGGAGATCACAATGACGGACAACACGAATCATATCAGAGAGCTGCCGAAACAGACTTACGACAGGATCGCAGCCGGCGAAGTCGTTGAGAGACCTCTTTCCATTGTCAAAGAGCTCGTCGAGAATTCTATAGACGCTGGTTCGGACTCGATAGTTGTGGAAATAAAGGACGGCGGCAGAACTTATATACGTGTCACCGACAACGGCTGCGGTATCAGAGCGTCTGAGACCGAACTTGCATTCAAACGCCATGCCACGAGCAAGATAAACAAGGCGTCCGATCTTGATTCAATTGAGACGCTCGGATTCAGAGGCGAAGCTCTCGCTAGCATTGCAGCCGTTTCACGCACCGAACTGACGACAAAGACAGAAAACGAGAGAGCAGGCAGCTATCTTCTCATGGAGGGCGGAAATATTTCAGACATATCTGAACGAGGCTGCCCTGTAGGTACGACTGTGATAGTCAGGGATCTTTTTTACAATACGCCGGCAAGACGTAAATTCCTGAAGAGCGCAGGAGCGGAGAGCGCACTCGTAACAGATTTCGTATCGAAGACAGCTCTGTCAAGACCGCACATCAGAGTGCGGATGATAAACAACGGGAGCACGCTGTTCACGACTCCGGGGCGGGGAGATATTTTTACCACAATCGCGACTGTCTACGACCGTCATCTGGCCGGCAATCTGATAAAGGGCAGCGCCGATTCGGGAGAAGGACTTTCACTCGAAAGCTACATATCATCACCTGACAACACCCGCAAAAACAGGCGCGGGCAGATATTCTTCGTGAACGGCCGATGGATAAAGAGCCGCCTGCTCGAAGAATGCGTCAGCGAAGCTTACCGTGAGCGCATGTTTGAGGGCCGGTATCCTGTCGCTTTTCTCTTTTTGAATATCGATCCAGAACTTGTTGATGTAAACATCCATCCGGCCAAGATGGAAGTCCGCTTCGACGACGAGCGCAGAGTCAGCGAGTTCGTTACAGAAGCGCTCAGACGGTCTCTTATGACGCAGAAAGCTATACCGCAGATAAACATCAGTGCAGTTCAGGGAAAAGATCAGTCGGACAAGAGGGAAAGATCAGTCACTGACGATCATTTCGTTGAAAACAATGCAGGAAAATCGCATCCCGGCGTCAGCTCCGCTGGCAGAATAGACAGGGCGGTCGAACAGCTCGACATAAGAAAAATGCTGAGGGCAAAACGCGCTGAAGAAGAAAAATCTAATAGATATTTTTCCGGAAGTACAAGCGGTCATGACCTAAATAGCAGACAGTCGGAAACATCCGGCAGATCAGGGTCGGAGAAAGAAAGGACAGAACAAGGGAATAGCATCTCACATGCGGACAGTGGTTTGTCGGAATCAGAAAACACCGGGCCATCAGACGGTTTACGCAATGATAATGCATCTCAACATAGAAAGACAGATTTCTTCGGCTTCGAAAAAGATGCGCCGACAGACGCACCGTTTGACGTTTCATCGATAAAACCTGTGGGAGTCGTCTTCGACGAGTATATTCTGGGAAGTGATTCAGATTCGTTTTATATAATCGATCAACATGCAGCTCACGAGAGAGTCTTCTACGAGAAGTTGACTGATATATATTACCGTCAACAAAAAGCAAGCCAGTTAATTGCAGTTCCGATAACGGTTGAAGCGACGTTTTCAGCGTCAGGACTTGAGGACGAATGGCTTGAATTTCTTGAAGATACAGGGTTTGCGCTTGAGGAATTCGGCCCGAGAACATATATCTGCCGCGAGATTCCGTCATATATGACTCTCGAAGAAGCAGAATCCTTCCTGAAGGATTTTACTGATGAAGCAGAAAAAACATCAGGCAGGATGAATCCTGTCAAACGCAGAAAGATCGTCACGCGGGCGTGCAAGGCTGCCGTCAAGGCAAACGACAGGCTGACACCTGATGAAGTGAGAGGACTTTTGAAAGAACTGTCACAATGCAGGAATCCGTTTTCGTGTCCTCACGGCAGACCTACAGTGATCCGCATGACTCACGATGAACTTGACAGAATGTTCAGGAGACGCGGCTGATTATGAAAAAGATTAAAGTTGTAGTCCTTGCCGGCCCGACAGCGTCAGGCAAGACGGAATGCGCCGTTAGGCTTGCTCAGAATACAGGCGGAGAAATCATATCAGCCGATTCTATGCAGATTTACAAGTACATGGATATCGGCAGCGCAAAACCGACGGCCGAGGAGCGTGCTGCGGCTGTACATCACATGATTGATGAGATCGATCCTGCAGATGATTTCTCAGCTGCGAAGTACAGGGAACTTGCCGGAAAATATATACGCCGTGTGCACGATGAGGGCAAGGTCCCGATCGTAGAGGGAGGTACAGGGCTTTATGTTAATTCCATAGTGAGTGATATGGATTTTTCTTCCACGTCTTCAAATCCGGCGCTCAGAGAAGAGCTTCGCTTGGAAGCCGAAAAATACGGCGGCGGATATCTTCACGACAGGCTGGCTGCGGTCGATCCGGCAGCTGCGGAAAGAATCCACCCGAACAACGTTAAAAAGATGATACGGGCAATAGAAGCAGCTGAAGCCGGAAAGCCGATTCCATCGTTCAGCAATGCTGCTGCCGGCACTGGCGAATATGATTGCCTTATGTTCGGAATCACGCGGGACAGACAGCTCCTCTATGACAGAATCAATAAGAGAGTCGACATCATGATCGAAGATGGTCTCGTCAACGAGGTTAAAGAAATACTCGGCCGCGGCATTTCATCAGACAGCATAGCGATGAAAGGCATAGGATACAAGGAAATCATCGGTTATCTCGATGGCAGGTACAGTTTCGACGAAGCAGTTGAGCTCGTCAAGCGCAATACGAGGCGGTATGCGAAGCGTCAGCTTACATGGTTCAGAAGATATAAAGACATGATCTGGTACGATGTGACATATTGCACAGATGATGCTGTTTGTGATATGACAGGACGCGTCCTGAATTTTATAAAATGACATTGACTCCTGAAAGGGGGCATTCATGTGGCATATGAAGATAAAAACAAGTCCGGAATACATATAAACAACAGGACTGACAAGCCGGACAACATAGTCATGAAAGAATATGAAGTCAACCGCGACAGCGAAGAGATCGAGAAGGAGCTCCCGCATTTTCTGCGGGGCGTATTCTCGTACTTCAGGTCATCGCTGCTGCCGATGTCACGGAGAGAATATCTTCGCGATATCCGTTTTTTTATGAATTATCTCGTCGATCATACGAATCTCACAAAAGCGGATGAAGCAGCTGACATAACAGAAGAAGAGATAGGGAAGATAAAAGGCAGCGATGTTAATGACTTCCTGGACTACTGCAGGAGCTACGGTGTCGAACGCGGCGGCGTGATTCAGGTGTATGCTGACAGCAACAGGACACTTGCAAGAAAGAAGTCGGCGCTTTCTGTCATGTTCAGAAACCTCTACAGAGAAGGAATCATGCCCGAAGATATAACCGGCATGTTTAATCCGGTAAGGGTTCAGAGAGCGTCAGAACACGAGATAAAAGCACTTCAGGACAACGAAGTGATGGTCATGCTCGATGCAGTCAGCACCGGAGAACATCTGACGCCGAAAGAACGCCAGTACTGGAAAAAGACAAAGAAACGTGACAAGGCGATTCTGATCCTGTTTCTGACATACGGACTCAGGCTTTCGGAGCTCGAACAGCTGAATCTTTCGTCTTTCAATTTTGAACGAGGCGAGTTCAAGATATACAGGAAGCGAAACAAGGAATCGCTGATGCCTCTTAACAACAGAACAGTTCTGAAAGCTCTTCATGAATACATCGATGAAGAACGGCCGCCGGCGGAAAAAATACAGCCCGGAAACGAAGATGCGCTGTTTCTGTCGCTTCAGGGCAGGCGCATGACCCAGCGCCAGATCAGATCGATGGTTAAGAAATATACGTCGATCGGCATGAAAACATCTCGCAAAGAAGGCTACAGCCCTCATAAGCTCAGAGCGACTGCAGCGACATCGCTCATAGGCCGCGGGAATTCCATTTATGATGTTCAGGAACTGCTCGATCACGAGAACGTCTCGACGACGCAGCTCTACGCAGCTCACAAGCTCAATACGAAGCGTGATCTCATAAAGAGCTTTGAGTGGGACGACGAATTCGACAGTCCACCTGGAAAAAAATAGAGCGGTTTCCGAGTACCTGACGTGTCAGTAGTGGGAATACATGTGCTCGCGTCCGCTCCGCGGACATGATGATTTTGTGCAGGCACAGAAGATCGCTGAGTATACACTCATGTTGAAGAAAACGGCGGAAAATAAAATTATTGCCGGCCGACAGGCCGCAGAAGTGAAGAAAAGAAAAGGACATACAATGAAGAAATCTGGAAGTTACAGGCTTCTGACAGAAGAACTGGGGGTGTCTCCGGAAATTCTCGATATCGTGCTTGAGGCCGAAAAAAGTCTCTCGGAGCAGTTCAGAGAACTCGACGACATCAAGGAATACAATCAGTACAAAGTGCTTGACGTGTTCAGGAAATGCAGGATAAGCGATGTGCATTTCGGCTGGAACACCGGATACGGTTACGACGATGCCGGCCGTGAGGCTCTGGAAAAGGTATATGCCGGTGTGTTTCACACAGAAGACGCGATAGTGAGACCACTTATCGTAAACGGAACACATGCACTGACACTGACGCTGACAGGTGTGCTCCGCCCAGGCGACGAGCTCGTATATTGTACAGGAGGACCTTATGATACGCTGGAAGAAGTCATCGGAATCAGAGGCGAGGGCAAAGGGTCTTTGAAGGAATTCGGAGTTACATACAGACAGGTTGATCTGCTCCCGGACGGAAGAATAGACATTGAGGGCTGCAAATCAGTCATTAACGAGCATACGAAGATGATGTGCGTGCAGCGCGCGACAGGATATGCCTGGAGAAAAGCGATTCAGGTCTCTGAAATCTCAGAATGGGCAGCAGCCGTCAAATCTGTAAGAAGCGATATAATAACTATGGCCGATAACTGTTATGGGGAATTCCTCGATACAACAGAGCCTACAGACGTCGGAGTAGATATCATGGCTGGCTCTCTTATAAAAAATCCGGGCGGCGGTCTCGCACTTTCAGGAGGATACATAGTCGGCCGCCACGACCTGATTGAAAATGTGGCATACCGCATGACTTCACCGGGAATCGGAAAAGAATGCGGCCTGACATTCGGCCAGTCAAGAAGTATGTTCCAGGGACTTTTCGTGGCACCGTCAGTCGTAAATGGAGCGCTCAAGGGAGCAATGCTTTGCGCCAGAGTGTTCGAGATGCTCGGATACGCTGTATGTCCCGCATCTGGAGATGAAAGAAGTGACATTATCGAAGCTGTCAGACTCGAATCTCCTGAAGCTATGGAAGCGTTCTGCAGAGGTATACAGAGCGCGGCTCCGGTTGATTCATTCGTAACGCCTGTCCCATGGGATATGCCGGGATACGATGATCAGGTCATCATGGCGGCAGGAGCATTTGTGCAGGGTTCGTCGATCGAACTCTCAGCTGACGGCCCGATAAGAGATCCGTACATTGTGTATTTTCAGGGCGGTCTTACTTATGAGCACTCGAAATATGGAGTCATCAAAGCAGTTCAATCCCTTTACGACGCTGGTTTACTTAAGGGGATGACCAGAAATGAGAAAACCGGAAATAAAGATATCTCGTGAATTGATTGAGGAATGGCGCGGAGCAGTAAAGGCGCTCGTCTTCGATCTGCTCATATTTATAGGGGTGACGCTGCTGATCTGCGCATTCTTTTATTTCAGATACCCGGGGTTTTTTGACAACTTCAGTTCAGCAGAGGCATTCAGTGCGTTCATGAGGGCTCATGACGAAGACAGCATAATTATCTACACTGCTGTTCAGGCTCTGCAGACAGTCGTGTCGTTTATTCCCGGACAGGTAGTGCAGATTGTCGGCGGATACATGTTTGGATTCTGGTTTTCATCGCTGCTGTCTCTTATTGGAATAGCGATCGGATCGTCGGCGGCTTTCCTGATTGCGAGGATATTCGGACTCAGGCCTGTGCGTTTCCTCTGCGGAGAAAACGCATGCAGAAAATGCGAACAGCTGCTTAACAAAAAAGCGACTTACAGGACGATAGCTGTTCTCTATATAATTCCGGGATTTCCTAAGGATATGCTCGCCTATGTAGCAGGCATGTCTGAAATGAATTATCTGTCATTTCTTCTTTTATGCACTGCGTTCAGATTTCCGGCCATGGCGGCTTCTATGCTTATCGGAGCATTTCTCGCTGATGAAAATTACATTGGCGCTGCTATTGTGGCCCTCGTCTGTATATTCATATTTATAGCATGTATAATCTGGAGAAAAAAGCTGAAAACATTTGTTGACAGATTTTTCGATGATACAGGCAGCGGAAAAGGCGGCGGTGCAGAAAGCACTGACGGAGATGAATACCAGAGCGGCGGACTCCGCTGAATTCAGGCATGAAGGCGGCTACAAGCAGGATGGCAGAGTAAACGTATGTAAAATGCGCTGTGTATATCCGTGCGGACATATGAGATTGACAAACATCGTTTACGTGGCATAGAATAAATTAAATAGAAAAAACCGGTGCCCGAGAGGATGACGGTCTTAGGCGGCCAGCGTGCCCGCGGAGCGGGCGTGAGTCTGCTGACTTTCATGCTTCTCTGATCCGGTTGTTTATTATTGTTTGTTGTGTACACAAGACTTGTGCACAGGAGGGAACAATCATGAGACAGATCGATGATTCAGTATTTGTGGCGGATGGAGCTAAGCTCATAGGCAATGTCATTATCGGAAAAAATGTAGGCATATGGTATAACGCTGTTATCAGGGCGGACAGTACTACAGTTACTATCGGAGACAATTCCAACGTACAGGACAACTGCTGCATTCATGTAAATGAAAATTATCCGTGTCTTATAGGCAGAAATGTAAGCATAGGACACGGCGCTATCATTCACAGCGCGACTATAGAGGATAATGTTCTTGTCGGCATGGGCTCTATACTCATGGACAACTGCCACATCGGCAAAAATACTGTTATCGGCGCTGGCTCGCTCATTTCGGCGGGAAAAGTCATTCCTCCTAATTCTCTCGTGTTCGGCTCGCCTGCGAAGGTAAAGCGTCAGCTCACTGAAGAAGAAGTTCAGGCTATGGTTCTCGATAATGCTGATTTTTACAGAGCGTTCAAGAAGATGAACGAGGAACAGAGATTCGATGAAAATATTCTCGACATCCTCAAAGAATTCAAGGGAACCTGGAAAGAGGCTCTTGGTGAGTAGATTTTAAGTCAGAATATTAATGCTGAGGAAATTCTGTATATCGTCATAAAAATAAGGAGAAATCTTTAAATGAAAGAATTGGAACTCAAATATGGCTGCAACCCGAATCAGAAGCCTGCAAGGGTATACATGAAGGACGGGGAACTTCCTTTCAAGGTGCTCAATGGCAGGCCAGGATATATAAATCTCATGGATGCGTTTAACAGCTGGCAGCTCGTTAAAGAACTCAGAGCCGCGACCGGTCTTCCGGCTGCAGCGTCGTTCAAGCATGTCAGCCCGGCGGGAGCAGCCGTTTCTGTGCCTCTTGACGAGACACTCAAAAAGATTTATTTCGTAGAGGGCGTGGAGCTTACGCCGATGTCGACAGCGTATATAAGGGCGAGAGGTTCGGACCGTATGTGCTCATACGGCGATTTCGCGGCTCTTTCTGACGAATGTGATGCAGCGACAGCATCGTTCCTAAAGAGAGAGGTATCTGACGGTGTCATTGCGCCGTCATACAGCGAAGAAGCCCTCGAGATCCTCAAGACAAAGAAAAAGGGTAATTACCTTGTTCTTCAGATGGATCCTGATTACGAGGCTGAGCCCACAGAGACGAGACAGATATTCGGAATAACGTTCGAGCAGGGACATAATAATGCAGTCATAGATGAAAATCTGCTCGAGAATGTAGTTACAGCCAATAAGGAAATACCTGACGAAGCAAAGAGGGATCTGATCGTATCGCTCATCACGCTGAAATATACTCAGTCGAATTCAGTGTGCTATGTAAAGGACGGTCAGGCGATAGGCATAGGCGCAGGTCAGCAGTCGAGAATCCACTGCACGCGCCTCGCAGGCAGCAAGGCTGATACATGGTATCTGCGCCAGCATCCGATGGTACTCGCTCTCCCGTTTAAAAAAGATGTCAGGAGACCTGACAGAGATAATGCAATTGATGTATATATTTCTGACGAACACGATGACATCCTCAGAGACGGCGAGTGGCAGAGAGTATTTACGGAAAAACCTGATGTGCTCACTGCGGAGGATAAGAAGGCGTGGCTTGAGACACTCGACGGTGTATCGCTCGGATCTGATGCGTTCTTCCCGTTCGGTGACAACATAGAGAGAGCTCACAAGAGCGGTGTTAAATATGTCGCTGAAGCCGGCGGCTCCATACGTGACGACAATGTCATAGAAGTCTGCGACAAGTATGGCATTGCCATGGCATTCACAGGTCTCAGACTGTTCCACCATTAATAATCTATATGATTTTATTCAGCACGCTGCGTGTTTAGCGAAACTGTGTCTCCTGTACGGAGCATGCAGTGAAAGTGCTGCATAACGTTATATGCTATATGCAGCTTCAGGCGGATATGTTCACAGTGCGCTCATGTGCCTGATTTTTGAGTATAGTTTAAAAGGTCCTGGTCAAAGAAAGGAGATTCTCATTGATCCGGGCCTTTTTCTGTGCTGAATGTCAGCGCGCGTGATTATATAAAGAAACAGACCGCTGTGCCGGGAATGCACTGCGGTCTGCTCAAAAGGGGTATTGGGATTAGAGATTAATATAAGGTTATCAGGGGATAACCACACTATAATTATATCAAAATAGCGTTCTAAATCAAGACTATACCGGTAAATACAGTTGCTTTTATGTAAAAAAAGTCAGTTGAACAATCCCTTGCAGAATTCTATGAACTGACTGAACAGATCCGATAGCTTATCTATAAACGTCTGTTTGTCATACTGTGACATGTCTATTCCGAGATTCTGAAGTCTGTCGTAAATGTCGGATGCCTGCTTCTTCAGCTGGCTTTCGCTCAGATTCAGCTTCGATATCTTTTTCATCAGGTCTAAAATTGTCTGAATCTGGTCGTCTGACAGAGATATGTTCAGCTCGCTCGCGGCGTCTTTTATCGCCTGCTTTATGTCGTCATCGCTCTTAAGATCACCTGCTGCGACCTTTTGTTTCGAGAGTGCGATGAGATTCTCAGCGTCATCGCTGCTCCCGAGTTCATTTCCAAGATTGCTTGTAGTGACGAGTTCATCAACTGCGGCATCCTGATTTTTGCTCGAAAGTTCATCGCCTGTAAGACCTTCATAGGCTTTCATTGCACCGACAAGACCGGCTGTGCCTGAAATATATACAGGAGCGACAACTTCAACTTCGGCATTTTCGACACCTGCTGTGATAAGCGCGTTTTTGTACATTCCGACTGTGCAGTATGAGATATTCTTTGTCGTCACATCTATACCGCCGGAGGATTCTTTTTCTACTTTTACGCTAGAGAGAGCCCGCGAACCGATTACGTTTGCCGGGAGATAACCGCCAAGCTGGTCTTTCTCCATCTGATTTGTTATTGTGGTTACGCTGATATCGCCGCTGCTTATGTCAGCTTCCGTCAGATCGAGCATCTGGAGCACCTGAGATCGCTGCGATGAAGTGAGGTCTGCTCCCAGAGCGACATATGTGTCCGCTGATGCGGCTGATACAGGAAAAACTCCGGCCGCAAGCACGGTGAGTGACAGCGCTGCCGGGAGAATATGCTTTATAATTTTCATAATTATTCCTCCTGATGTCTTTATATAATACTCAGAGTACAATGAATGAGTCAAGGTGGCGGCCTGTTTTTATAATCTTAACAGATTCTTATCCGGACACTTTTAGATACGATCGGAAAACCGTAAAAATTATATGATAAGATCTGACGTATGGGTGCTTCGGCCGTCATGAAATCATGTGCCCGCACATTATCTGCGGGCTGATCGCTTTTTTATATGGTTTCGGTGACTGGTGGATATGTCCTGAAATAAAAAGACGCTGCCCGCCGGCAGCGTCTCGTCTGTGCATTTTGTAAATCAGCGGTTTATTTCTGGTCTTTTCCGGATTTTTCAGCTTCGGCGTCAGCTTTGTCCGCGTGAGCGGTCGTATCAGCCTGTGCCTTCAGCAAATCTCTGATTTCGGTAAGCGTTTTGAGCTCTTCTGAAGGTTCCGTTTCTTCTTCAGGCTCTTCAGGAGATTCTTCGGTTCTGTGAAG
>CADBRA010000014.1 GCA_902796965.1 uncultured Eubacteriales bacterium
ACCGAGACTTTTTTCGTGGTGGTATCCGATTTCAAGAACAACTTCATGATTTGAATTATATTCACGGTACTGGTGAAAAACACCATCCTTTGATGAAGCTCCGATGGCATATAAGTCGCTCGGAGACATCATCGGAGATATCAGCGCATCGGTGGACGTGATTGAGGTCATGAAGCCGATATACAACTTCAAGGCATCCGGCTGAGGAATGAATCCTGTTCTGGAGCCGGTGCCGGAACAGGAGGAAAATGAAGTGTCACAGAATATACCTGCCATAGATATGGCGGGAACAGGAAAGAGAATATCGGAGCTCAGAACATCAGCGGGTCTGTCCGTAAAGGACATGCAGGATTACTTCGGATTCGCAACGCCGCAGGCAATCTACAAGTGGCAGCACGGGACGGCGATGCCGACGATAGATAATCTCGTGGGGCTGTCGATGTTGTTCGGCATCTCCATTAACGACATCCTTGTATTGGAGGATGCCAGTTTCATCATGATAAGCGCGTAAAAGCGGGAGCATTGCGCTCCCGATACGGTTCCCTCGTCTAAAGGTCAGGACGCGGCTCTTTCAAGGCTGAAATGCTTGGTTCGAATTCGGCGGGAACTACGGCTCCTTCGTCTAATGGCAAGGATACCGGCCTCTCAAGCCGGAGATGCAGGGTTCAAGTCTCGCAGGAGCTGCTGTGGCTGTAGGACAACGGTTAGTCCGGCAGATTGTGGATCTGCACATCAGGGTTCAACTCCCTGCAGTCACCCCATGTTTGCGTGACCGAGAGGGTGATTGCGCTGCCCCGCTAAGGCAGTGTGCGTCAAACGCACTGGTGGTTCGAATCCACCCGCAAACGTTCATTCAGGAATTATCTGAAGTATTATCTGTAATCTGGTCATACAGCTTTTCAAGAGTTTCTGTACGTTTGTCTTTTTTCAGCTCACATTCCCAGACAATAAGAACCTTCCATCCCATTTCTTTCAGAGCAGACTGTTCAGTTCTGTCTCGTTTGACGTTTTTTCTGAATTTTTCATTCCAGAAAGATGTATTTGTTGATGGCGTTGTGGCATAACGGCAGCCTGGATGCCGATGCCAGAAACAGCCATGGACGAAAACTATAGTCTTGTATTTCGGGAGCACAATATCCGGATGCCCCGGATATCTTTTATCATTTTTGCGATAACGCAGGCCATGGCAGAAGAGATACTTTCTGACGATTTCTTCGGGTTTTGTATCTTTTGCCCGAATCCGGGACATATTGTAGCTTCTTTGCTCTTTAGTGTGATTATCAGACAAATAATATCATCTCCTTAATGATCTATTGTATTTGCCTTCAAGAGGAAAATCCAGTTCTAAATGGATCTTGCGCTGGATCTTGCTGTCGATTGTGCTGTTTAAGCAAAGTGTTTTCTGATAGAATACAAGACAGGAAAGGATGGTGACGCATGTGATATGGCAGAAAGATGTCACAGGAGTTGACAGCAAAAAGAAAGGTTCCTTCAGAAGTCTGAATGGCGCTGCAGATGAGAATATTTTTACAGGGCGGGCAAGTAAGGCTGGATTCTACTGCTTTTTCAAAGTATGGAGAGACATGCCGTACGATGCAGTTCTTGATTATGATGGAATATTATATCGAGTAGAAATAAAAGGCAGTTCTAACAGCAAGTTTAATTTTACCAGAGGAGGCCGTTCAGGCAGGCAGATTAAAAAATCAAAACGTTCTTCAAGAGAAAGGATTCTTTCCCGCGATGACTGTGATTTTGCAGTTGGTGTTGACAGTAATAACGGTGATTGCTATATAATCCCGGAAGATGTTATAGAGGCTGTCAATCTCCTGAATCTCGGCACCGGAACATTAAGTGACTTTAATGAAAAATGGAAGCTTTTTATGCCGGATGTCACAGGACTGTCAAAGGAACAGACGAGAGATGGGATAGCAGATCTTTCATTGAATGATCTTGCCAAGCTGGCTTCTGATTTAAATATTGGTATACCTAAAGCGCCGATACAGATTCCCCACACCCGAACTCAGATAACTGACGCCCATGATGCGGCTGTTTACACGATCTGGTCGGAATTGGCGAAAAGAATCTGAACATCTTAATATCAAATATTAACAAGAGCTCTCCTTTTGCATAGAAGGGAGAGCTCTTGTTGCTAAAATAAAAAGTTGACAGCATAAACGGATTAGTTTAGCATATAGAGCAGGAGGGAAAGTAATGAATATTTCCGAGCAGATTAGGATGCTCTGTGCATGCCAAGGAATAAGCCAGGCAGAACTGGCGCGCCTTACCGGACAGTCGCCTCAGAACTTCAGTTCAAAACTCAAGCGGGAAAGCTTCACTGTTCATGACCTTGAGGAAATGGCGGCAGCGGTAGGGGCAGAGTTTGAACACCACTTTGTTTTGGAAAGCGGAGAAAGGATATGACAGTATGTTTAGATTAGGAGAGCTTTTCTGCGGGCCGGGCGGTCTGGCGTGGGGAGCAATGCATGCTGACATCGGTGATCCACAATATCGAATTGTCCATGCCTGGGCAAATGATTATGATCGTTCAACCTGCGATACATATACAAGGAATATATGCCCGGCTGATCCGGACAGCGTTATATGTAGCGATGTGAAAAAACTGAATATTAAGGAACTGCCTCCAATTGATGCTCTTGCATTCGGCTTTCCATGCAATGATTTTTCAGTTGTTGGCGAGCAGAAGGGATTTGATGGCACATATGGGCCGCTTTATTCCTATGGGGTAGGAGTGCTTCGAACGCATCATCCCCAGTGGTTCCTGGCTGAAAATGTCGGAGGACTCAGAAGTGCCAACGTAGGCCGTGCCTTTCAGACGATTCTGAAGGATCTTAGAGAAAGCGGATATCGGATATATCCGAATCTCTATAAGTTTGAGCAATATGGCGTTCCGCAGGCAAGACACCGGATCATTATTATAGGAATAAGAGAAGATCTTCCATATGAATTCAAAATCCCATCGCCGGAACCTTATAAGAATATCGATGTGACATGCCGAAATGCTATAGAGAATCCTCCAATTCCTGCGGATGCTCCGAATAATGAGCTGACCAGGCAGTCGGAGACGGTAAAAAAAAGGCTGAGTTACATCAAGCCGGGACAGAATGCGTTTACTGCCGATATACCAGAGGAATTGCAGCTCCATATAAGAGGAGCAAGGATAAGCCAGATTTACAAGAGGCTGGATCCAGAGAAACCTTCTTATACTGTAACCGGATCCGGCGGCGGAGGAACACATATTTATCACTGGTCTGAGCCGAGAGCTCTTACGAATCGAGAAAGAGCAAGACTTCAGACGTTTCCTGACACGTATGTATTTGAAGGTGCCAAGGAGTCTGTCAGACGACAGATAGGCATGGCAGTTCCGTGCAGAGGAGCAAAAATTATATTCGAAGCTGTTCTTAAAACTTTTGCGGGAATAGATTACCCATCGGTTGAAGCAAATATAGAGGAATGAGGTTGTTGAAAAATGGATTATGAGGGACTTTATTTTTCCGTGAAAACGAAGGACGCAGATACTGTACAGAAGATTCTCAATCAAGACAGCCATATCGAATTCGGCGGCATTAATGTTTTGGAGAGTTCTCTTCAGGTAGGACAGATTGTTTTTATCGTTCTGGGAGGAGATAAACCGTCATGGGACACTGGCCTGATCGGCATCGGAGTGTTTTCAAAGGCACCTTATGATCAGGGGTATGAAAAGAGAAACTTTAAGGTTCAGGTAGATATCCATATTCTTCTTCATAAGCCAATAAAAAGAGAAGATTTGGTTCCATACAGAGATACATATGGAATTATTGGCATTGCTCCTATTGTAAAGTGGGAACCAAACCAAGCTCTTTCGCAGGTGGATAGCGATAAGGCAATTGCCCTTATGAGAGCAATGCTTGAAATCAATCCAGACATTGCAGATGGTCTGAAAGGACTCGTCGGTGCGGAAAATATGAAGAAAATTGAAGGAGTTACCACAAAGATGGTTGAAGTTCCTATGAAATACAATGAAGAGCCTGATGATGCAGTCGAAAGCTATTTAAGAAAAGAAAAGCAGAAAAAACCTTTTCAGGAACCAAGATATGTCACAGGATTTGGAGCAGGATCCGGATATCCGATGAACCGCATAATATTCGGTGCACCTGGTACGGGTAAAAGCTATCAGCTGGAACTTGACAGAAAAGATATTCTTCGTGAAAAAAAAGACAGCCCTGACGAAAAACGCGGAGATTATGAGAGGGTGACATTCCATCCCGATTACACATACTCACAGTTTGTAGGAACGTATAAGCCGGTATCTGACGGCAAGGATATTTATTATAAATTTGTTCCAGGTCCGTTTATGAGAGTGTACGTGAAGGCAATAAGAAACGGAATAGAGAGCAAAAATACAGGAAAACCGGAGCCGTTTGTCCTTTTAATCGAAGAAATTAACCGTGCACCGGTAGCCGCGGTGTTCGGAGACGTTTTTCAGCTTCTCGACAGAGACGATGATGGCTCCAGCCAGTATGAGATAGAAGCAAGCGAGGATATCAGAAGATATCTTGCGGATGAGCTCGGCGGTGATCCGGATGATTATGAGAAGATAAAGATTCCGGACAATATGTTTATCTGGGCCACCATGAACTCTGCGGATCAGGGCGTGTTCCCTATGGATACAGCGTTCAAACGCCGCTGGGATTTCACCTATCTCGGAGTCGATGAGAATGACCAGGATATTCGCGGGAAATATGTCGTTGTTGGTGATCCGGCAAAGGAACAGCAGCGAATTGAATGGAATTCTCTCAGAAAAGCAATTAATGAGTGGCTTGCAAAAGAAAAAATCAACGAGGACAAACAGCTCGGTCCGTATTTCATTTCCAGAAGCATTGTAGTTCCGGCTGACGGAGGAAATGAAATTGACAGCGGAAAGTTTAACGAGACATTCAAAAATAAGGTGCTGATGTACCTTTTTGAAGATGCAGCGAGACAGCGCAGAGACAGGCTTTTTGAAGGTGCTGTAAAAGATGTCGGCGGACGTCATGACAGAATAAATACGAACAGATATTCCGAAGTGTGTGCGGCCTTTGATGCCCAGGGAATTGGCATATTTAATTCGTACATTCAGAACTTGGTTGATGTGAAAGATCTCACTCATAATGGATATGCGCAGGCAGATCAGAGCGGAGTGTCTGAAGAATGATATCGGAATATGTAAAGGAACAGAGAAGATATACACAGGCAGAACTTGCGCATATTTTTCACTGTTCAGAGGAGACAGCTGTACCAATCATCCGAAGACTGAAACAGTTCGGGGTACTCAAGAGTGTAAAGGCTTCTGAAGACCAGAGGAACATGTCGGATCTTCTTGATAATGATATTGAAGTTGCCGATGTGGAGATTGATGACAGGACATATTTTTATGTTTTTACGTTCGTCGGAGTAATCATGGTCGGAGACCGTGTGCTGAAATGCTATCCGAAGTACATCTTCTCTGAAAAACAGCCGCTTGCCGAAATGAAGCAGGTTATGCATGTTATATCTAAATACAACAGATCGGAAGAACAAATAGTGAATCTTTTTAACGGCGATGAAGAAAACAGAAGTTTTAATCTTCTGGCTGTGATTCTTTTTCTGCTGAATGATTACTATGAATATGGCATTTACAGCAACGAAGAAAATGTCATTGAAACCAACGGAGAAGGAGATATCCTCTGGGGAAGGACAATTGACGAGAACTTTCCTATTATCAGTAACGGGCGTCCGTATTATATGGAACTGTATACAAGACGGACAGTGAATGATGAAACTGATTATTTTCACAGACTGCACCAGGCTGTACTGACAGAATGCTCTCAGCAGCTGAAAGATGCGCAACTTACAGAGCTTTTTGATATTGAGCCACTGGAACTTACCGATGAAGAAACCGATGACTTTGGCGACACTGATTATATTCTGAACCGAATAAGCGGAGAACTTTCCGTACAGTTTAATACTCGGAAGCAGATTCTGCTTAAGACGATGTATGCCTATATTGCAGCAGACAGAAAAGTGGATGATATAGATGACAGCGTCAGTATGTTCGGCACGAACGCTTTCAATTTGGTTTGGGAAAAGGTATGCGCCGCGGTTTTTAACAATATGCTCCAGACAGAGCTGAGAAGTCTGCCTTTGCCATTTTCGCTGAATGATGCCTATAAGCCGAAGGCTCGCCAGAAACTTATCGACATTATTCAGAAGCCGGAGTGGTATGCATCCGATGATTCAGGGACGAAGTACAGGCATAAGGCAGCGGATACTCTAATCCCCGATCTCATCACGATCTCAGGGGATGAGTTCATTATCTTCGATGCCAAATATTACAATCTCCACATGGAGAAAGACGGACTGCGGGGACAGCCCGGCATTGAATCGATTACAAAACAATATCTGTACCAGCTTGCGTACAGAGACTTTATAGAGAAGCATGGCCTTAATAAGGTGAGAAACTGTTTTTTGTTTCCGACAGAAGATGATAAGTTTACGGATAAGGGATATGCAGAGCTTGGAATGCTTCATGCATTAGGACTGAAGAATATAGCTGTCAGACTGCTTCCGGCAGAAAAAGTATATGATGCATATCTTACGGGAAGCAGGATTGATATCAGGGTATTGGAGCTGTGAATGAATCCGGGATCATGTTCAGTAAGTCTGGCAGATTATATTGATGAAAAGGCTTTGATGGCAGAGAGGAGACTGCATCAGTGAAGCGCATTTGTTTCGGTACATTATTTAATCTGATGTATCAGGGCAGAAGGCAGGGGGTAAAAAACGGCCCTTTGTGCGATGCTGTCTTTGCGTCTTTTGGTGCGGATATATCTTATCACGATTCTTCCCTGGTCGGCCATCTGAAGAATGGACATGATGATGTTCCCGGATATCTTAAGGATGCAGTGCGGGACTGTGATTAAGAACAGGCTGTCAGGGCGTTTGAAACAGCAGTTATGTCAAAGATTAAAGACAGTTCAAGAACCCGTTGATTCTGGCTGTTCTTGAAATCCTCAGAGAAGACGAAAGTATTAATCAGAATTCTCCGATAAGCTGGATTCGCGGTTACACGAAAAAGGCAGTGCTTTCCGCCACTTCTGTCGATCTGACCTATCTTCTTGTATCGCTTGTACGGTTTTCCGTACTTGAAACAGGCAATCATGAGTGTGAAGCGGGCATCCGTGAAATCCCAGATGATTATGTCCGGAGCTTTTCCGGGCGCAAATGTGAAATAGAAATAGATGAGCCCGGTATCATTCTGTCCTGGGAGGGAAAAACCATTCGCTCTGTAGCTGACAGAAAGCATATTTCAGATGCAGAGATAAGGGAAGATGTGGAAACTCTAAAGAAAATGCTCAGCAAATATAAGAAGCCTGATCAGATTCCGGTTCCGCTGAGCATTGATGAAACAGAAGTGAATTATGTAGAGGCACTGTATGATGCTTATGCCAGCGCGGAAGAAGTGCCGAAATATACACGCCGTGATGTTGAACGCAATAAGATATACAAAAAGAATTTTGCATATCAGCGGAAATGCTTTTACGCAACAGAAACAATAAGGCGCTCACTTCAGGACGTCCTTCTCCCGATAGAGTATAAAGAGTTTGATGAAATGCGTGAGGAGATTAAGGAAGGAATATATTCTATTCTCACCGCTCCATATGATAACGGGTATCTCCGGCTTAATGCAGTGACAGGTCATGCTTCTCTTGTGCCGGTTTCAAGGTCGCAGATAGCCCTGCTTCCGGGATGGATCGGTCCGGCAGAAAAAGTAGGAATGTGTCATATGCTTGCCAATATAAAAGAAATACAGTGGGTGGATGAGGATGATGATGGAACTGTTTAATACTCCGTTTGAGACTGCATTACGGGAGCTGTTGCTCCTCGAAACAGATTCGAGAAATGATTTCTCTATAAACATGATAGCGGCCGTGGAATTTGATCGAAAAAGTTTCTAATAATGACGAATTTTTACAGGAATGGGGTGAAGAGTATTTACCGGAGTATGAAAGAAAGATTATTATAATCAAGTAGTATCAATTGTAGAGTGTTAAGGGGGGTAAATGATAAAAATACTGTTCGTGTGCCATGGCAATATCTGCCGTTCACCAATCGCTGAGTTTTACATGAAGGACATCGTCAATAAAAGCGGTATGGACAACCGCTTTTTCATAGATTCCGCCGCAGTCACTTCCGAG